>JBLMXA010000350.1:0-3004 GCA_050257515.1 Acidobacteriota bacterium
GCTCGGTGCGGATCCAGTACTGCGCCGCCGCGAGCTTGGCCTGGTAGTACCCCGCGTCGCGTGCGGCGCGCCCGCGGGGCAACGGGCCGGCGAGCGCCTCGCGGGCGATCGTCGCGAGCTCGAGCCACTGCCACGCGATCACGACCGTGCCGAACAGGTCGAGGTAGTCGGTCGCGTGGAGCAGCATCGCCTCGGGATCGCCGGCGAGGCCGCGCTGCGCGAGCTCGCCCGTGAGCGCGCCGACGATGCCGACGGCGCGCTCGACCTCGGCGATCCACGCCGCGTCGACGCCCGCCGTGCGGGCACGCACGCACACGGCCGCGATCTCCGAGCCGAGCGCTGCCAGGGCGGCGCCACCGCCCGCCATCACGCGCCGGCCGAGCAGGTCGGCCGCCTGGATCCCGGTGGTGCCCTCGTGGATCGAGTTGAGCTTCTGGTCGCGCAGCCACGCCTCGAGCAGAAACTCGCTCGAGTAGCCGTAGCCGCCGTGGATCTGCAGCGCGAGCGTGTTCGCCTCGAAGCCGCGCTCGGCCGGAAACGACTTCGCGATCGGCGTCAGCAGGTCGAGCAGCAGCTGCGCGCGCGCGCGCTCGCCGCCGGGCTCGCCGTGCGCGGCGAGATCGCGGTACCACGAGACGCGCGCGACGAGCGCGAGCCCGCCCTCGACGATCGCCTTCTGCCGCAGCAGCATGCGGCGCACGTCGGCGTGGCGGGCGATCGGCACCGGCGGCGCGGTCGGATCGCGTGCCGCGAGCGGCCGGCCCTGCGTGCGCGTGCGCGCGTAGTCGACCGCCTCGTGATACGCGACCGACGCGGTCGCGATCCCGTTGAGCCCGACCATGATCCGCGCCTCGTTCATCATCTGGAACATGTAGCGGATGCCCTGATGCGGCTCGCCGACGAGGTAGCCGTGACAGTCACCGCGCTCGCCGAACGCGAGCGCGAGGCTGGGCAGGCCGCGCCAGCCGATCTTGTGGATGACGCCGGTGACCGCGACGTCGTTGTCGACCAGCGCCACGCCCTCGACGCGGCGCGCGGGCACGCAGAACAGCGACACGCCCTTGAGGCCGGCGGGCGCGCCGGCGATCCGCGCGAGCGCGAGGTGCACGATGTTCGGCGTCAGGTCGTGGTCGCCGCCCGAGATGAAGATCTTGGCGCCGCTCACCAGGTAGTGGCCGTGCGGCGTGGGCGTCGCGGTCGCGCGCACGTCGGCGAGGCTCGAGCCGGCCTGCGGCTCGGTCAGCGCCATCGTGCCGGTCCACTCGCCGCGATACATCCGCGTCATGTACGTGTCGCGCAGCTCGTCGCTCGCGAACGCCTCGAGCAGGTGCGCCGCGCCCTGGGTCAGCCCGATGTAGCCGTACACCGACAGGTTCGCAGCCATCAGGTACGCGGTCGCGAGCGCGAACACGGTCATCGGCAGCTGCGCGCCGCCGACCGCGTGCGGGCGCGGCGCGGCGCACAGATCGAGCGCGACGAGCCGCGCGAACAGATCGTGGAGCCGCGGGTGAACGACGACGCGGCCGCCGACGAGCTTCGGAGGATCGGTGTCGAGCGCGCGGTACGCGGGCAGCAGCTCGCCGCGCGCGAGGTTGCGGCACGACACGAGCAGCTGCTCGCAGGTCTCGCGATCGTGGTCGGCGAAGTACGGCAGCGCGAGCAAGCGGCGGACGTCGATCAGCTCGTCGAGGATCATCTCGACGTCGCGATCGTCGAGCACCGGGTTCATGGCGCCGAGCCCTGCGGCGCCGCGGGCAGCCACATCGTGATCACCGCGCCGCCGCCGTCGCGGGTGGCGAGCGTGACCTGGCCGCCGAGCGTGGACGCGACCGAGCGCGCGACGCCGAGGCCGACGCCGACGCCGGCGCCGCGCACCGACGAGCGGAAGAACGGATCGAACGCGTGCTCGACCTCCTGCGGGGTCAGCTCGCGGCCGTTGTCGGAGACCTCGACGACGACGCCGCGGTCGCGCTCCTCCACCGCGACGGTGATGCGCGCGGTCGCGGCGGTCGCCGCATCCGGCAAGAAGCCCGAGACCGAGAACAGCAGCATCGCGAGCACCGCCTGGCCGATGCGCGATTCCTCGCCGACGACGGGCCGCACCGGGAAGATCTGGCGGATCACGTGCGCCCGCGGCTCGAGCGTCGGCGCGGCGAGGCGCAGCGCGGAGGACACCACCGCCGCGAGATCGATCGGCTGGGTCGCGGTGCGCGTCGCGAGCGTCTGCAGCGCGCGCACGTTGCTCGCGATGCGCTCGGCGCCGGTCGTGATGTCGTCGAGGCAGCGTAGCGAGGTCGACTGCACGCTGGCGTCGACGTGCATCGTGATCTGCTTGCGCAGCGAGCGCAGGTTCAGCAGCACCGACGTCAGCGGGTTGTTCGTCTCGTGCGCGAAGCCGGCGGCCAGCGCGCCGACGAGCGCGACGCGATCGGCCTCGAGCAGCGACAGCTGCGCCGCGGGCTTGGGCCCGGTGTCGCGCGCGAGGAGCACGATCGCGTGACCCTCGGGCAGCCGGCCGCGGCCCATCGCGTACTCGAGCGTGACGTAGTGGCCGTCGCGGTGGCGCAGCCGCAGCTCGATCGCGGCGGGTAGCGGATGTCCCTGCGCGAGCCGCTCGTACATGCGCGCGATCCGCTCGCGCAGCTCGGGCGCGAGGAGCTGGAACGCGGGCTCCGCGAGCCACTCCTCGGGCGTGTAGCCCATCTGCTGCGCCGCCGGCGCGTTGATGTAGCCCTTCTCGAGGCCGCCGATGTCGCGCTGCACGAGCACGACGATGCCGATGCCGGCGCGCTCGAACGCGTCGAGCATCGCGGGGACGAACGACGCGGGCAGATCGGTCATCGCGAGTCCAGCTTGACGAACGTACCGGCGGCGCGGTCCTTGACGACGCCGGGGAACGCCAGCACCTGGTTGTGCATCGCGACGTAGACGCCGGGCGCGCACAGCTGGACCGCGAGCAGCGCCTCGACGAGGTTCTGCATCGCGTCGGTCGAGCGCAGCTCGT
>JBLMXA010000351.1:0-6796 GCA_050257515.1 Acidobacteriota bacterium
CCGACAAGGCACCGACGCAGGTGCGCGAGGAGGCGATCGCGCCGACCGTGTCGTCCGACCCGGGGCTCGCGTCCCAGCCGACGACGCTGTCGGGCGCCGCGAGCCAGTCGGTCGTCAAGCCGCCGCGCCGCACCGGGCTGGTCGTCGGCATCCTCGCCGGCGCGGCCGTGGCCGTCGGCGCGACGGTGTTCGTCGCGATGAACCGCGACGGCAAGCCGGCGGCGGCGACGTCACCGTCACCGTCACCGTCACCGTCACCGTCACCGTCACCGTCACCGTCACCGTCACCGTCACCGTCACCGTCGCCGTCACCGTCACCGTCACCGTCACCGTCACCGTCACCGTCACCGTCTCCGTCTCCGGCTCCGGCTCCGGTTCCGGCTCCGGCTCCCGCTCCGGCTCCCCTCGCCGCGCCCACGCCGCCGCCGCCCGCCCCCACCCCGAAGCCGAGGCCGAAACCGCACGCCGCCAAGCACAAGCCTGCCTCGGGCTCGGGCTCGGGCTCGGGCTCGGGCTCGGGGAAGATCCTGATCGAGACCGACCTGTGAAGCTCGCCATCCTCGCGCTCGTCGCCGCGCTCGCCACCACCGCGTCCGCGCAGCCCGCCGGCACCGACAAGGCCGATGCCAAGCTGCTCATGCAATCCGGCGTGAAGCTGCTCGAGGCGAAGGACTATCTCGGCGCGCTCGCGATCTTCAAGGACGGCTACACGCGGTTCCCGTCGGCGAAGTTCCTGCTCAATATCGGCACGACGCTGAAGCTGCTCGATCGCAAGGCGGAGGCCGCGAACGCGTACCAGCGCTACCTCGACTCGCCCGACGCCGATCCGCAGCGCCGCGGCGAGGTCGGCGATGCGCTGCTCGATCTCGACAAGTCGCTCGGCAAGCTCGCGATCACGTGCGAGCCGGCCGGCGCCGAGGTCGAGGTCGGCGACGAGTGGGTGCCGGCGGCGCAGGCCAGGCTCGTCCGCGTCAACCCGGGCCCGTACAGCGTGCACGCGCGCGAGGACGGCTACGAGCCCGCCGAGAAGACCGGCTCGGTCAGCGCCGGCCAGCAGACCGCGGTGATCTTCATCCTCTCGGCCATCGCCAAGCCGCAGCCCAAGCAGGTGATCGTCACCGTGCCGCGCGAGGAGGTCCACGGCGAAGCCGAGCCGCTCGGGCCGCGCCCGCGGTTCGGCGCGTTCGCGATGGCGCACGTCAGCGTGTCGCCGCGGCTCGGCGGCGCGTGGCTGCTCGGTGCCACCGCCGACGCGACCGAGCAGCTCGAGGTCGACGCCGCGGTGCTGCTCGGGCCCGGCCTCGTGTCGTCGCAGGGCAGCTACCCGGCCGCGCCGCCGTCGTACGGCGGCTACCTCGGCGCGAGCTTTTCGTTCCTCACCGACCAGTGGCGCCCGCGCGTGTCGTTCGGCGTGCCGATGTTCGAGTCCGCCGGCAGCCTGCGGTTCGCGGTGCGCGGCGCCGGCGGCGTCGAGTACGTCGCGAGCCCGCACCTCGCGCTGATCGCCGAGCTCGGCCTCGAGGACAACCTCAACAACGAGATGGACATCCAGTCCGTCGCGGTCGTGCCCGCGCTCGCGGTCAGCGGACGGCTGTAATCACTCGAGCCACAGCCGCTCGACGTGGACGCCGATCCGTCTCGTGCATGCCAGACGCAGATCGCGCGCGTGCAGCTCGATCGCGGTCGGATCGCCGAGCCTCGGAAGCGCGAACGAGTGCACCGCCGCCGCGTCGTTCGATGCGCCGTCGAAGTGCAGCGTGCCGATGCCGTGTCCGTCGATCAGGACGTCGACGTCCTGCGTCGCGCGCGCGTCGCACAGCTCGGCGGCGGCCTGGATGTGGAGCGTGGTCGCCGGCCCGGTGACCTTGACGAGCACGCTCGCGAGGCTGTGATCGATCCAGGTGGCGAGCTCGAGCTTCTGCCCCGGCGCGAGCGCGATCGGCGGCGCCGGCGGCCGCAGGATGCCCCCGGCGATCGCGTCCGCGATCGCGTGCGCGCGCGTCGAGCACACGCGGCCGTGCTCGAACGTCGCGCAGCTCGCTCCCTGCGCGGCGAGCAGATCCGCCACGCCGTCCGCTTGCGGCAGCAGCACGTACAGCGCGCCGGGCTGCAGCGCCAGCGTCGGCCACGCGCGCTCCTCCGCGGCGCACTTGCGGCGCGGGCGCGCGCAGTACGTGCCGTTGATCGGCAGCGCGCGCTCCGACGCGAGCATCTCGATGTCCATGCCGACGCCGTCGAGCAGTGGTGCCTCCTCGAGCGTGCGGCACGAGTACGGAGGAAGCACGAACACGGCGTCGTGAGCGTGGACGAGCGGGCGCCAGTGCGCGATGTCGAGCTGCACGCCGCTGGGCGCGGCGGTCTGCGCCCGCTGCAGCGCCCAGTCGCCACGCGCGTCCGCGAGCTGGACCGCGACCGCGACGATCATCACCGCGAAGCGCCTGCCGCGACCGAACCGCGTCAGTCCCCGGTGCAGCAGGAAGATCACGAGCACGTAGGTCGGCAGCCACACGAACCGGCCCGGCGACCGGAACTGGCGCGGGATCCATCCCAGCAAGCGCGGGATCGGATACGCGACGAGCTCGTGCGAGCCGAAGTAGACGTGGTTCGACAGCGCGAGCACGCAGCACGCGACGACCGCCGCGAACAGCCACGCGTGCCGCGCGATCACGCCGCGCAGCGTGCGCGCCTCGGGCAGCAACGCGACGAGTAGCATCAGGCAGCCGAGCCCGAGGTACGCGTAGCCCTCGTACTGCCACGGCGTCGCCATCACGTTCGCGATCCAGCGGCCGTCGCCGGCGATGCCGCTGTGGAGCGGTACCAACCACGACAGCAGATTGGTGCTCTCGTACTCGAAGCCCCACTGCGGCCGCGCGGTCTCGGCCGCGAAGTAGCCGACGAACCACGTCATCAGCGCGACCGTCGCGAGGCCGAGCGGGAGCCACGTCGCGATCGTGCGCGCGTCGCGGGTGCGCAGCAGCGTCGCGACGAGCACGCCGAGCGACAGCACCGCGTGATACGGGTACACGAGCGCGGCGACGGCGAGCTGCGCTAGCCAGACGCGGCCGACGTAGCGCCGCAGGTACAGGTACAGCGCCCACAGCTCGATCCAGTGCGCCGACAGCCCCGGATGCCGGTAGCGGTAGATCCACGTCGGCACCGCGAGCACGAACAGCGCGGTCACGATCGCGGCGCGCCAGCTGCGATGACCGAGCGCGCGCAGGCAGGCGACCCCGAAGCACGCCTGCAACGCGTAGACGACCGCGTGCCACAGCCCGAGGTAGGCGTGCGCGCTGAACGACGACCACGGCGGGATCACGGTCGCGATCGCCTTGTTGACGAGCGCCCACAGCGGCACGCAATCGAGGAACGCGACGCTCTTCACGTACGGCACGTTGACCGCGTGGCTCGCGAACACCGGCCAGTGCCATGGCTGATGCAGGAAGTAGCGGTAGCCGATCAGCGCCTGGCGCTCGTCGGCGAACGGCATCTGCCAGTACGCGGTCGTGCCGAGCAGGTGGCCCGGTCCGTAGACGAGCACGTACATCGCGAGCCCGAGCGCCGCGGCCACGGCGTACACCTGCCACGCACGCTCCTTCTTCAACCGAGCCGTCATGCCGAGCCAATCATGGCGCACATTTGTTCTGGGGACGCGGTCGTCCCGGCGCTCGCCGTCAACAGCTGGTTGTAGGTCGCGCTGGAGATGGGTGTGTGCGATCTCGCACGAAGCGCACGCGATCACGAGTGCTAGGGTGCGGTCATGTGGCGAGGTGCGGTGTGGATCGCGATCGCGTGCTCGTGCAGCGCATCGAAGGATCCATGCGAGCCGACGCCGGTGGTGACTTGCTCGGACTGTGCGGTGAACGCGGCGTTGCGATTCAGTGCCAGTGGAGCCGTGGCAGCGGTGGCAGCCGCCTCCGATGGTGCAGCGGAGGTCGGCTCGTGCGACCGAGTCTGGCGCGTCGGCGAGCAGGGGGCGATCGAAGGCAGCACCACGGTACCTCTCGCTCCCAAGGAGCACATCGGGTTTCTGGGCGTCAGCGGGGACGGCAACATGTACGTCTCTGGAATCGCCCTTCAGAACGACAGCTATTCGTCCGGGACGCTGTACGCGTTCGATGCTGCAGGCCACGAGCGCTGGAGCCAGGCGGAGCTTGCAAACAGGCTCGCGGCGGCGCCGGAAGGCCCGTACGCGGAGATCGCAGGCCTCGATGCGTTGAACCCGGACGGTACGCTCCGCTGGAGCGAGATGGCCGACCCCGCCAACTCGACGTGGACACCGGACCAACGCGGGAACTTGCTCTTCGCCAACGACAGCCAGTTCGTGAAAGGGACGCAGACCGGAACGATCACGGAGCTCGATGTCGGAGGGAACGCCGTGTGGCAGAAGACCTTCACGACGACGTCAGTCAGCGGCTACCCGTTCCAATTCGACGAGCTCGCCGTGGGCCCCGATGGATCGATCGCGGTGCTCTGCGCGGGCGATGGGCCTTCGCTCGAGCTTGGCGATGCCAGCATCGCGGGCACCGGCACGTACGTCGTGATGCTGGACGCGACCGGTCATACTCTCTGGGGACAGGCCATCGAGGTGCTCGGAAACCCCGAGGTCGCCGTGGTCGGCTCCGCGGCTGTGGTGATCGGCGCGTCGATTACGGACCAGGCGCGCAGCGTGGTGCTGCGCGTCGACCGCTCGGGGGTGACAACCACGATCGATCTGGTAGGCGGCCCGATGAACCAGCCTTTTGTGCACGGTCTCCAAGCCGGCCCGGCGGGTACCGCGTGGTTCGTGGCCGAGCCGGTTTTCGGCGCGTTCCAGATCGGCGACGCCGCGCTCCCGGGAGGCAATCAGTACAACTTCCTGTTCAACGTCCGCCTGTAGCGGCGATCAATCCACGATCTTGAGCCGCCCGCCCGAGAATACGGGCTCCGCAGCGGCGTGACGCGTGCGCGGCTCGCTCCGCTGCGCCGGGCGCACGTCGGGCGAGCGCTCGGCCCACGCGCGCTGGACGTCGCGATCGAGCAGGTGCGTCGGGCGGACGTTGGCGAGCGCGTTCGCCATCACCGCGCGCACGTTCGGATGATCGCGCTCGAGCTCCGCGATCAGGCGGGTCATCGCGTCGCGCTTGAGGCCGTCCTGCGAGCCGCACAGGTTGCACGGGATGATCGGGAACGCCTGCGCGGATGCGAACGCGGCGATGTCGGCCTCGGCGCACTCGACGAGCGGGCGGATCACCTCGAAGCGGCCGTCGTCGGTCGTGTAGCTCGCCGGCATCGCCTGCAGCTTGCCGCTGTAGAACAGGTTGAGCAGGAACGTCTCGAGCGAATCGTCGCGGTGGTGGCCGAGCGCGAGCTTGTTGCAGCCGAGCCGCTCGGCGGCGGTGTAGAGGATGCCGCGGCGCAGCCGCGAGCACAGCGAACAGTACGTCGCGTGGTCGGGCAGCCGCGACGTCACGACCGAGTAGGTGTCCTCGCGCAGGATCTCGAACGGCCACCCCGAGGCCTCGAGGTGCGCGCGCAGCCCGGCGCCGTCGTAGCCGGGCTGGACCTGATCGAGGTGCACGGCGACCAGCTCGACCGCGAACGGCAGCCGCGGGACGAGCCGGGTCAGCAGGTGGAACAGCGTGTAGCTGTCCTTGCCGCCCGACATCGCGACCATGATGCGATCGCCCGGCGCGAGCAGCGCGTAGTGCTCGCAGGTCTCGCGGACCTGGCGGTACAGCTTCGCCTCGAGACGCGTGCCATCGATCACGCCGGAGTCCTACACGATCTCCCGAAGAGGCGCTACGCTCGAATTTCGTGAGATCCGCCGTGCTCGTCGTCGTCGCCGCGTGCAGCTCGGGTGGGCAGCCGCAGCGGCCGGCCGACGCGTGGGTGAACCTCGACGCGCCCGATCACCTCGGCGCCGGGCCGGGCGGCGGCAAGCTCGCGAACCTGGTGTTCGCGGTCGTCGGCGACACGCGGCCGGCCAACCTCGACGACACCGCGAACTACCCGACCGACATCGTGCGCGCGATCTGGGCGGACGTCGAGGCCGACCCCGCGAAGCCGCCGTTCGCGGTGACGACCGGTGACTACATGTTCGCGTCGAACCTGACGAACGTCGACGCGCAGCTCGATCTCTACCTCGGCGCGCGCGCGGCGTACTCGGGCGTCGTCTACCCGACGATGGGCAACCACGAGTGCAACGGCTACACGAAGTCGAACTGCGGGCCGGGCGGCACCGACGGCGCGCCGCCGAACTACACCGAGTTCCTCGCGCGCATGATCCAGCCGCTCGGCGAGGATCGCGTGTGGTTCGCCGAGCGGTTCGCGGCGGTCGACGGCAGCTGGACCGCGAAGTTCGTGTTCGTCGCGGCGAACGCGTGGAATTCGACGCAGGCGGCATGGCTCGACGCGGTGCTCGGCGAGCCGACGACGTACACGTTCGTCATCCGTCACGAGCCGCACTACTCGGATCCGGCGCCCGGCGTCGATCCGAGCCAGCAGATCATGGCGCGCCATCCGCTGACGATGCTGATCACGGGCCACACGCACAGCTACGAGCACGTGCCCGCGTACCGCGAGATCATCGTCGGCACCGGCGGCGCGCCGCTGTCGGCGAGCACGAACTACGGCTACGTGATCGTCGCGCGGCAGCCCGACGGCACCCTGCAGGAGACCGCGTACGACTACGCGACGCACGCGGTCGTCGATCACTTCACGGTGGGGCCCGGTGGTGCGGCGCCTTAGCCTCCTCGTCGCGCTGGTCGCGTGCAAGCGACACGAAGCGCCTGCGCCGCCTCCGCCGGCGCCGGCGCCG
>JBLMXA010000352.1:0-2526 GCA_050257515.1 Acidobacteriota bacterium
CCTGCTTGCCGCACGCGAGGCACAGCCGGAGGCCGGCGCGCATCGTCGCACCGCACGCCTGACACTTCGCGCGCGCGACGACGAGCGCGGTCATCGTGCCGCGGCCGCGCAGCGCCTCGGCGACGTCGCGCGCGGTCGGCGGCCGCTGCTCGGGGTCGTGCGCGAGACAGCGCGCGACGAGCTCCGCGAGCTCGCTCGGCGCCTCGCGGCGGAGCTCGCCCAGCGCGGGCAGCTCGGTCTGCGCGGCGACGAGCGAGGCCTCGAACGGCACGCGGCCGGTCAGTGCGCGCCACAGCACGACGCCGAGGCTGTACACGTCGGCGCGCACGTCGACGACGGTCTTCAGCAGCGCCTCGGGCGACACGTACGGCGAGCTCTCGAGCAGCAGGCTCGACGCCGTGCGCGACGACAGGATCGCGAGCCGCGCGTGGCCGACGTCGGTGAACCACAGCTGGCCATCGTCGCCGACCACGATGCTGCGCGGATCGAGATCGCGGAGCACCGCACCGGCGGCGTGAAACGTCTGCAGCGCGTCGGCGACCCGCGCGCCGAGGTCGATCACCTCGTCGATCGGCAGCGGCGCGCGGCGCAGCACGGCATCGAGGGTGGGGCCCGGCGGATCGAGCCGCACGCGCCACGGCGGCTCGGCATCGGCCGCGCGCGGATCGGGCTCGGGTCCGATCTTCAGCGTCGGCGCGAGGCGCGGTGCGGGCAGCGCGGCGATCCGCTCCATGTCGGCGACCCAGCGCCGGCGCAGCGCGGGCTGACTTGCGAGCTCGGGCGCGAGCTGCGCGAGCACGGCGCGCCGGCCGTCGGGGAGCTCGAGCGACCACGCGAGCTCGTGGCGGAGCCGGCGCGGCTCGTCGACGACCTTCTGGCCCTCGAACGCGACCGGCGGGTTCACGACACCTCCTCCAGCGCCTCGATCTGCGCGCGCAGCTCGCCGAGCTCCTCGGTCGCGGCGTTCGCGGAGCGCGCCTTCGCCATCACCCCGCGCGCGCGCATCGCGTCGAGGAACGCGGTGACCTGGAGCAGCTTCGCCGACCACGTGTCGCGCACGCGCCAGCGCGCACGCTTCGCCTCGTCGTCGGAGCGCAGGTCGTCGGGCGACAGCTCGGCCTCGAGCTGGTCGAGCCGCGACGCGGCGAGCGCGGCGACGTCGATCAGCTGCGCGAGCTCGTCATCCGCCGCGACGACGTCGCGCAGCGCGAGCGCCCGATCGACGACGCCGCGCAGCGCGTCGCGGTGGCGGGCCGCCTGCATCGCCGGCACGACCGCGGCGACGCGTGCGAGCGCGGCATCGAGCGCCGACGGCAGCTGCGCGACGCGCTTGGCCGTGATCCGCGCGACCGGGCGCGTCGCCTGGCCGAAGCCGCGCCACAGCGACGTGAACCCGACCAGCACGCCGCCGACCGCCAGCGTGATCCAGCTGTTGCGGAACGCGAAGAACCAGCCGGTCGAGCCGATCAGCGCGACGCGCTTCGCGAGCGTCCAGCTCTTCGCGCGCACCGTCGCGAGCGCGAACCGGCCGCCCTCGATCGCCTCGGCCTCGAGCCCGAGCTTGCGCAGCTCGCCGACGAGCGACCGCGCCGAGGCGTCGTCGATCGCGACGAGCAGCGCGAACGGCAGCCGCGGCACCTCCTTCGCGAGGTGCTTCGCGTCGAGGCCGAGCGCCGGATTCGCGGCGAGCCACGCGAGCAGCTTCTGGCGCAGCGTCGCGTCGAGCTTCTCGGCGACTCCGCCGGGGCCGGTGACGAACACCGACATCGGCCCCGGCACGATCTCGAGCTGCGGATGCCCGCACGCGAAGCACACGCGCACGAGCTGCGGCCCGATCGCGCCGCAGCGCGCGCACTTGCGGCCGGTCGCCGCGGCGGCCTCGCCGACCGGCACGAGCGCCGTCGAGGTGGCGAGCCCGCGCAGCGCCGCCTCGACCTCGCTCGCCGACTGCGGGCGATCCGCCGGCGACTTCGCGAGCAGCCAGCGGATCGTGCGCCGCAGCCCGTCGGGCACGTCGGGCAGCGCGGGGAGCGGATCGTGGCGGTGCGCGTGGAGCAGCGCGAACGCGGTCGCGCCGCGATACGGCGGCGCGCCGGTCGCGAGCTCGCACAGGATGCAGCCGAGCGCGTACAGATCGCTGCGCACGTCGATCGCGAGCGGATCGATCGCCTCGGGCGCCATGTAGTCGGGCGTGCCGGCGACCGACACCGCGTCGGGATCGCTCGCGGCGAACGAGGTCGCGCGCGCGAGCCCGAAGTCACCGACCTTCGGCGAGCCGTCGGCGGCGAGCAGGATGTTCGCCGGCTTGAGATCGCGATGCACGAGCCCGGCGCGGTGCGCCTCGGCGAGCCCTGCCGCGATTCCGGCGCCGAGCGAGATCACGCGCTCGGCCGGCAGCGGCGCCTCCGCCGCGATCAGGCGCGCGAGGTCCGCGCCCGGCACGAGCTCCATCACGAGCGTCGCGCGGCCGTCGACGTGCACGAGGCCCTCGATCCCGATCAGGTTCGGGTGGCGGATGCCGGCGAG
>JBLMXA010000353.1:0-3378 GCA_050257515.1 Acidobacteriota bacterium
TCGCCGACGAGGTGCGGGCCGACCTCGAAGCGCCGGTGGCACGGCAGATCGCGCACGAGCACGGTGAACGGTTTTTCCGGCGCCTTCGCCATGGCCGCGGTGTATAGCATCGACAGATGAAACGCGCGCTCCTGCTCGTGGTCGCCGCGTGCAGCAGCCCGAGCGCCCCCGCGGCGATCGAGTTCGGCGCGATGGGGCCCCTGTCCGGATCGGCAGGTCGTGGCGGGTTTCGCTTCGGCGCCGCGAGCGCGGCGACGCAGATCGAGGACATGAACCCCAACACCGACTGGTGGGTGTGGACGGCGCCGATGGCGATGGGCGGGATGGCGAAGAGCCCGTTCGTCGGCGACGCCGTCAAGGGCTACTCGCTCGCGATGCAGGACGTCCAGCTCGCCGCCGACATGCACCTCGACAGCTACCGGTTCTCGATCGAGTGGGCGCGCATCGAGCCGACGCGCGGCGTGATCGACGAGGCCGCGATCCAGCACTACCGCGACGAGCTGGTCGCGCTGCGATCGCTCGGCATCCGCCCGCTCGTCACGATCCACCACTTCTCGAACCCGATCTGGGTGATGGATCCGCGCGCCAGCGACTGCCCGGGCGGGCCCAGCGACACCAACCTGTGCGGCTTCGGCGGCCCGGGCGGCCCGCAGATCATCGCCGCGATGGCCGCCCATGCCGGCCTGATGGCGCAGCGGCTCGGCGATCTCGTCGACGAGTGGGGCACCGAGAACGAGCCGGTGAACTACCTGATCGCGGGCTACGGGGTCGGCGTGTTTCCGCCCGGCAAGATCGCGCTCTCCGATCTCGTCGGCCAGTTCGGCCCGGTGCTGCACGACTACCTCGCCGCGCACGTCGCGATGTACGACGCGATCAAGGCGAACGACACGATCGATGCCGACGGCGATGGCGTCGCGGCCGCGGTCGGGCTGTCGCTGTCGGTCGCCGACTGGGAGCCCGCGCGCGCGAACGTCCACTCCGGCAATCCCGACGACATCGCCGCGCGCGATCGCCTCGTCTACCTCTATCACTACCTCTACATCGACTCGATCCTGAACGGCACGTGGGACGCGAACCTCGACGGCACGCCCGACGAGCAGCACCCCGAGTGGGCCGGCAAGCTCGACTGGCTCGGGTTGCAGTACTACATGCGCGCCGGCGTCACCGCGCAGCCGGCGCTGTTTCCGGCGCCGGTGCAGGTCACGCCGTGTCTGGCCGGCATGATCGACCTCGGCT
Source organism: Acidobacteriota bacterium (assembly GCA_050257515.1). Lineage (GTDB taxonomy): Bacteria > Myxococcota_A > Polyangia > Haliangiales > Haliangiaceae > JABFXX01. Next base: position 1,237 of record JBLMXA010000353.1, read on the forward strand.
CGTGTCTGCAGACGCCGCAGCCGACGTTCTGCGTCGGCCAGATGGGCTACGAGTTCTGGTCCGACGGCATCCGGCCGCTGCTCGTCGCGTTCTCGCATCGCTACCCCCACCTGCCGCTCGTCGTCACCGAGAGCGGGATCGCGACCGACGTCGGCACGCGCCGCGCCGAGGCGATCGTCCGCGTGCTCGAGTCGATCGCGCGGGCGCGCGACGAGGATCACGTCGACGTCCGCGGCTACTACCACTGGAGCCTCACCGACAACTTCGAGTGGGCGATGGGCTTCGCGCCGCACTTCGGCCTGTACTCGGTCGACGACACGACCTACGCGCGCACGCCGACCGAGGGCGCCGACGTGCTCGGCCAGATCTCCGCGGCCCACGAGATCACCGCCGCGCAGCGCAAGCAGTACGGCGGCACCGGGCCGATGACGCCCGACACGATCGCGACCGACGCGTTCTGCCAGCCGTCACCGTAACGCGGTCGCGAGCTCGCCGACGAGCGCGGCGACCGCCTGCGGGCCGTCCGCCGCGCGATCGACGAGCGCGGAGCCGACGACGACGCCGTCGGCGATCTTGCCGACGCGCGCGGCATCCGCGGCGGTGCGGATGCCGAAGCCGACCGCGACCGGCGCCTTCGCCGCGCTGCGGATCTGCGCGATGCGCGCCGGATCGATCGCGGCGATCGCGCGCGCGCCGCCCATACCTGTGACCCCGGTCATCGAGATGTAGTAGACGAACGGCGGCTGGAACGCGGCGACGCGCGCGATCCGCTCCGGGGTCGAGGTCGGCGCGACGAGCGGGATCACCGGGATCCCCTGCGCGGCGAGCGGCGTCGCGAGTTCGGCGAGCTCGTCGATCGGCAGGTCGACGACGAGCACCGCGTCGACGCCGGCGGCGCGGGCGCGCTCGGCAAACGCGGCCGGGCCCATCACGAAGATCGGGTTGTAGTAGCCGAACAGCACGACCGGCGTCGTCACGCCGCGGCGGCGCAGCTCGCCGACCGCGGCGAGCGCGCCGGCGAGCGAGCCGCCGGCCGCGAGCGCGCGCTCCATCGCGCGCTGGATCGACGGGCCGTCGGCCGACGGATCCGAGAACGGCACGCCGAGCTCGATGACGTCGGCGCCGGCGCGGCACGCCGCCTCGACGACCGCGAGCGAGCGCTCGGGATCCGGATCGCCGAACGTCAGGTAGGCGACGAGCGCGGCGCGCTGCTCGGCCTTCGCCCGCGCGAACGCCTTCGCGAGCGCGGTCACGTCGTCCTCCGCTGCGCGCCCCGTGTCATGGAACCCGTCGGTGCCGCGCTCCGCGCGGCAGCGACGGTCGTCATGTCCTTGTCGCCGCGGCCCGACAGGCCGACGACGATCAGCTTCGCCGCCTTCGCGACCTCGTCGAGCGCGGCGATCGCGTGCGCGCTCTCGAGCGCGCACAGGATGCCCTCGGTGCGCGCGAGCCGCTCGAGCGCGGCGAGCGCGTCGTCGTCGGTGCGCGACACGTACGTCACCGCGCCGGTCTGCTTCCAGTGCGCGTGCTCGGGGCCGACGCCGGGATAGTCGAGGCCGGCGCTGATCGAGTGCGCGTGCGCGATCTGGCCGTCGGGCGTGACGAGCACGTAGCTCTTGCTGCCGTGGAGCACGCCGACGCGCCCGGCGCCGAGCGTGGCGGCGTGGCGGCCGGTCGCGACGCCCTCGCCCGCCGCCTCGACGCCCCAGCAGCGAACCTGCCCGATCATCGGCGCGAACAGCCCCGCCGCGTTGCTGCCGCCGCCGACGCACGCGACGAGCGCGTCGGGCAGCCGCCCCGCCTGCTGCTGGATCTGCGCGCGCGCCTCGCGGCCGATCACGCTCTGCAGGTCGCGGACGAGCCACGGATACGGGTGCGGGCCGGCGACCGAGCCGATCAGGTAGAACGTGCCCTCGACGTTCGTCACCCAGTCGCGCAGCGCCTCGTTCATCGCGTCCTTGAGCGTGCGCGTGCCGCTCTCGACGGCATGGACCTGCGCGCCGAGCAGCTTCATGCGCTCGACGTTGAGCGCCTGGCGCACGACGTCCTCCGCGCCCATGTAGATCTCGCACGGCAGCCCGAACAGCGCGGCGACCGTCGCGGTCGCGACGCCGTGCTGGCCCGCGCCGGTCTCCGCGATGA
>JBLMXA010000354.1:0-3066 GCA_050257515.1 Acidobacteriota bacterium
GCGAGCTGCGCATCCACCTCGTCGACGCCGCGCGCGTGCGGCGCGCGCGCGAGCGCATCCTCGCCGGCGTCGACGAGGCCGACCGCGCGCGCGAGGCATACCTCGCCGAGACCGACGACGACCGCGAGTGGGTGCCGAGCCCGCGGCAGCACAGCCACCCGGTACCGCTCGCGGTCGACGACGCGCTGTACGCGACGTGGGCCGGCGTCACCGGCGACGTCCGCCGGCTGCTCGCGAGCGAGGAGGGCATCTCGCTGCGCCAGCTCGGTGGCGCGCTCGACCGCGACCTCGCGCACGAGCTACCCGATGCCTACATCGACATCGGCGCGATGCTGCGCGAGCCGACGGACATCGTGATCGTCGACTCGCACGACCCCGAGTCGCCGGAGATGTTCGAGCGCGTGTTGCGGCCGCTGCTCGGCCACGGCTACGCGACCGGCATGAAGCCGTCGCCGCTCATCGGCCGGCTCGCGCGCATGAAACGCGAGCTCGACCACGGCGACGACACGTTCGACCGCAAGCTGCGCTACCTGCTGTGGCTCAACTGAGTCCGGCGCTGTCCGTCCGGAACCCGGACGAGGCCGGCCGCGCAGCGGACGCGGCGACGCGCAGGTGCGCGAGATCGCGTGCGCGCGACGTGGCCTCGCGCTTGCTGTGCGCCGCGGCATGCGCAAGACCCTCTCGTTCATCCTCCTCATGTCCTCGCCGGCGCTCGCCGGCACCGTCGACGCGCCGGTCGTCGGCGGCCACGCCGCGACGCTCGGCGAATGGCCCGAGGTGGCGCTCGTCGTCGCACCGCAGGCGCTGTGCACCGGCACGCTCGTCGCGTCCGACGTCGTGCTCACCGCCGGTCACTGCATCGACACGCACCCATTCGAGGTGCTGATCGGCACGGTCGACTACGCGCATCCCGGCGGCGAGAAGATCGCGGTCGCGTCGGCGGTCGCGTATCCCGACTGGCAGCACGCGTACGACGTCGGCGTGCTCGTGCTCGCGCATCCCGCGACGGCGAAGCCGCGCGCGATCGCGGGCGCGTGCACGATCCGCGAGCACCTGACCGGTGGCGCGCGCGTCCAGCTCGTCGGCTTCGGCCTGACGACCGCGAGCGGCACCGGCGACAACAGCAAGCTCAACGAGGCGATGCTCGCGGTCACCGACGCGAGGTGCACCGAGTCGCCGGCGTGCAACACCGCGATCGCGCCCGATGGCGAGTTCGCCGCCGGTGGCCGCGGCACCGATTCGTGCTTCGGCGACTCCGGTGGGCCGATCTACGTGCCGACCGCGCACGGCGCCGCGCTCGCGGGCGTCGTGTCGCGCGGGCTGGGCACGCAGGGCGCGCCGTGCGGCGGCGGCGGCGTGTACGAGCGCGCCGACAAGGTCGTGAAGTGGATCGAGCAGACGACCCACCGCACGCTCGCGCGCACCGTGTGCGACAGCAAGGCCGACGAGCAAGCCGGCGACGGCGATGCCGAGGCCGGCGGCGGCTGCTCGGCCGGCGGCGGGCTCGCCGGCGGCGCGCTGCTCGCGCTCGCGGGGCTGGGAATGCTCGCGCGGCGGCGCGAGGCGCGCCTACGCTAGCGCCTCCAGGAACGCCTCGGTCTCGCCGAGCAGGCGGGGCAGGGAGGCGACGAGCTCGTGGCCGTCGTCGAGCTCGACGAGCCGCGCCTGCGGGTTCGCGCGCTGAAAGTCGCGCGAGCGCTCGATCGGGACGACGTCGTCGCGCGTGCCGTGGAGCACGAGCGCCGGCACCGCGAGCTCCGGCAGGCCGACATCGATCGCGGCGACGTCCTCGACGAAGCCGAAGTCGACGCGCGCCGGCTTGCCGGTCGTGTAGTCGGTGATCTCGCGCCAGCCGGTCTGCCGCCACGTCTCCCATTCGTCTCCGAGCACCTCGCGCCAGCGGTCGGCGAGGTGGAACGCCGGCGCCATCAGCACGACCGCGGCGCCGCGGCGGTCGCGCCCCCGTGACACAGATCCGAGCGGTTGGGCCTCCGGGCCGAAGCGCTCGGCGACGCGCGCGGCGGTGAGCCCGCCGAGGCTCGAGCCGATCAGCACGGTGCGCTCGGCGAGCCGTGCGGTCACCGCGTCGATCATCGCCGACAGCCGCAGGTGCTCGAACGATGGCACGCGAAGGTCGAGCCGCTCGATCGCGACGCCGCGTGCGGCGAAGTGTCGCTCGAACACGACGCCCTTCGTCGAGCTCGGGCCGGAGGCGAAGCCGTGGAGGTACAGGGTGCGCACGCGCGTGATACAACTCGCCCCCATGGCGAAGATCAAGGTCACCAACCCCGTCGTCGAGATGGACGGCGACGAGATGACGCGCATCATCTGGAAGTTCATCAAGGACAAGCTGATCCTCCCGTACCTCGAGGTCGACCTGAAGTACTTCGATCTGGGGATCGAGAACCGCGACAGGACGAACGATCAGGTGACGATCGATTCGGCGAACGCGACGAAGCAGTACGGCGTCGCCGTCAAGTGCGCGACGATCACGCCCGACGAGGCGCGCGTGAAGGAGTTCTCGCTGAAGGAGATGTGGAAGTCGCCGAACGGCACGATCCGCAACATCATCGGCGGCACGATCTTTCGCGAGCCGATCATCTGCAAGAACGTGCCGCGGCTCGTGCCCGGCTGGACGAAGCCGATCGTGGTCGGCCGTCACGCGTTCGGCGACCAGTACAAGGCGACCGACTTCGTCGTGCCGGGCGCTGGCACGCTGACCATGACGTTCACGCCGAAGGACGGCGGCAAGCCCGTCGAGTACAAGGTGTTCGACTTCCCGGGCGGCGGCGTCGCGCTCGGCATGTACAACCTCGACGAGTCGATCAAGGGCTTCGCGCGCAGCTGCTTCAACTACGGTCTGCACCGCGGCTTCCCGGTCTACCTGTCGACGAAGAACACGATCCTCAAGAAGTACGACGGCCGGTTCAAGGATCTGTTCGCGCAGGTGTTCGAGGCCGAGTTCAAGGCGAAGTACGACGCCGCGAAGCTCGTCTACGAGCACCGCCTGATCGACGACATGGTCGCGTCGGCGTTGAAGTGGGACGGCGGCTTCGTGTGGGCGTG
>JBLMXA010000355.1:0-3091 GCA_050257515.1 Acidobacteriota bacterium
GCGGATCGGCCTGCACGAGCTTGCGCGGCGGCACGATCTCGACGAGCGAGACGTCGGCGAGCTCGCGGCCGCCGGCGTCGCGGACGTGCAGCCGCGGCGGCACGTCGACGTCGTCGGCGACCCACGCCTCGGTGCCGTCGCGGCCGCGCGCGTAGCGGGCGTCGTTGCCGAGCACGGCGAGCCGCTGCTGCGCGGCGGGCGGCGTGCGCACGGGAAACGTCGCGTGCGTCCACGCGTCGAACTGGTCGAGCAGCTGCGACAGCGGCACGCCGAAGCCGTTGCTGAACGACCACGCGAAGAACCAGCCGGTCAGCGCGCTCGCGTTGTACGCGATCGCGGCCCACAGCGGCTTCTCGCCGTACTTCTCGGTCAGGAACCGGAAGAACATCGCGCCGACGAGGTAGTGGTGGCCCGGCGGCGCGAGCCGCGCGAGCGACGACAGGTCGCCGCCGCCGACGTGCTCGCCGGCGTACGCCGCCGCGTACATGCCGGTGAAGATCGGCCAGCGCGGGCGGCCGACGCCGGGCGACATCGCCGCTTCGTAGTGCGTCGCGAGCCCCTCGAAGAACCACGCGTCGTAGCCGACCTGCGGCGTGTAGATGTGGCCGAACGCCGAGTCGATGCTCGCCCACATGCCGCTGATCTGCTGCTCGTGGACGTAGTGGACGAGCTCGTGGCACGCGATGTAGCCGGGATCGGGCGGGATGCCGAACTCGGTCGCGAAGTCGAGCGTCGCCTGCAGCGGGATCACCGAGACCGCCTCGTAGCCGGCGAGCTCGGGCAGCACGAACGCGTTGTTGAACGCGACGTCGGGCATCACGATCACCATCTTGTCGGCCCACGTCTCGCCGTGGACGAGCGCCGCGGCGCGCAGCGTCTCGGCGCAGCGGGTCGCGCGCGCGAGGAAGCGATCGACCTCGGCGCGTCGCGGCGCGGAATAGTAGATGATGAAGCGATCGGTCTCGAGCTTGCGCATCGCCTGGTGCGCGAGCGCGGTCTGCAGGTCATCGGGGTAACGCGGTTGCACGCCGGTGCAAGCCGTGATCGCGATGACGAGCAGCCACCGGAGCATGGCTCACGCTACACTGGATCCATGCCGGTCTTCCGGCTCGACGATCGCCTCGTGTTTCCGCCGGTCCACCTCGCCGAGGATGGGCTGCTCGCGCTCGGCGGCGATCTGCGGCCGGAGCGGCTGCTGCTCGGTTACACGCAGGGCATCTTCCCCTGGTACGCCGAGAACCTGCCGATCCTGTGGCACTCGCCGGATCCGCGGATGGTGATGACGACGCGCGATCTGGTCGTTCAGCGCAGCCTGCGCAAGGCGATCAAGAAGCGACCGTACGAGCTGGCGATGGACACCGCGTTTCGCGACGTGCTGCGCGGCTGCGCCGAGGTGCCCAGGCCGGGGCAGACCGGCACGTGGCTGATCCCCGAGATGGTCGAGGCGTACAGCAAGCTGCACGAGCTCGGCTTCGCGCACTCGATCGAGGCGTGGCGCGGCGACGATCTCGGCGGCGGCCTCTCCGGCGTGTCGCTCGGCGCCGCGTTCTGCGGCGAGTCGATGTTCGCGAAGGCGCCCGACGCTTCGAAGATCGCGTACGTCGCGTGCGTGCGCCAGCTCGACGCGTGGGGCATCCACCTCATCGACTGCCAGGTCCACACCGAGCACCTCGAGCGGTTCGGCGCCTACGAGGTGCCGCGCACCGACTACCTGACCATGCTCTCGCGCGCGCTCGACGAGCCGACCAAGCGCGGCCGCTGGAAGCTCGACCTCGATCAGAAGCTGTTCGCCGACACCGGCGGCATGATGCGCGCCGACGATCCCGAGCCGCCGCGCAACGGCGCGCGTCCCTGACGTGTACGACAGTTGCGCAACCGCGGCATCGCGATCGTTGCGATACTGGGCGAGCCCGCATGCCCGATCGCAAGCTGTGCGTGGTCTGTTCGCGCGTGTTCCTCGGTGACATGACGACGTGCTCCGACGACGGAGCGCCGCTCGTCACCCAGGCGAGCGACGTGCCCGAGGGACGTGTGCTCGGCAACTATCGCCTGCTGCGGCAGCTGGGAGAGGGCGGAGTCGGTGCCGTGTACGAAGCGGAGCACGTCGTGCTCGGTCGCAAGCGCGCGATCAAGGTGCTCCACCCCGACGCCGTCACCGACGAGCTCGTCGTCCGCTTCTTCAACGAAGCGCGCGCGGTCAACGAGATCCGACACCCGAACATCATCGACATCGAAGACTTCGTCACGACCGAGCACGGCGAGCACTTCCTCGTGATGGAGCTGCTGGAGGGCGAGGAGCTACGCTCGGTGCTGCACCGCGAGATCAGGCTCGCGCCCGCGCGTGTGGTGGCGATCGGCGAGCAGATCGCGAGCGCGCTCGCCGCGGTGCATGGAGTCGGCATCATCCACCGCGATCTCAAGCCCGAGAACATCTTCCTGACGAAGGACGCCGACGGTCGCGAGCTCGCCAAGCTGCTGGACTTCGGCATCGCGAAGTTCGTCAACGAGGCGCAAGGAGTCACCCGCGACGGGATGACGGTCGGCACGCCGGACTACATGTCGCCCGAGCAGATCATGGGGAGCGCCGATGTCGGTTCGGGCACCGACCTCTACGCGCTCGGGATGGTCATGTACGAGGCGTTGACCGGCGCACCTGCATTCAGCGGATCGCTCACCGCGATCCTGCACGCTCAGTGTCTCGAAGCGATCGCGCCGCCCTCGAAGCGTCGCGGCGAGCCGATCTCGCCGGTGCTCGACGCGGCGGTGCTGAAGTGCCTCGCGAAGAAGCCGAGCCACCGCTTCGCGAGCGCCGGCGAGCTGGTGCAGGCGCTGCGCGCCGATCGCCCGGTGCAGCTCGCGAGCGACTCGTTCAAGCCGATCCGCGAGGTGCTCCCGCCTCGGCGTCGCCACCACGTGGTGCTCGCGGTCGGCCTCGCCGCGGCGGTCGCCGTCGCGGGCGTGGCGTTCCGGCTCGCGCGTCGTGACGACACGCCGAAGCTGGCCGCGCTGGCACAGCCGGCAACGCCGCCGCCGGTCGCCGCGCCGCCGCCGCCGGTCGCCCTGCCGCCGCCCGCGGCCGCATCACCGTCTC
>JBLMXA010000356.1:0-2841 GCA_050257515.1 Acidobacteriota bacterium
GCTTGGACTTGCCGAGGAAGCGGCCGGCGAAGTAGCCGCCGGTGTCGGCGACCCACGCGACGATCAGCACGACGAGCACGGTGTCACCGCGCTCGTGCGGGTCGACGAGCTTGAGCTTCGCGAGGTACGTCGTGAGGAAGCCCGCGTAGACGATGCCGAGGATCGTCGCGGCGATCCGGCTCGCGACCGAAGGGATGTCGCGGAACCGGAACAAGAAGTAGAGGCCCGGCACGATCACGGCGAGCGCGACCGCGATCGCGCCGCCCTCGGCCGTCAGGTTCGCCATCGCGTGCGGCAGCTCGTGATAGCGGGCGATCGCCGGATCGAGCCAGTAGAACGCCGCGCACGCGACGCCGCCCATGACGAGCGCCGGCGTGCGGTCCTGCTCGGGCAGCATCATCCCGAACAGCTCGCGCATCGCGAGCAGCGACGCGACGAAGATCAGCGCCCACGCCGGCTCGGGCTGCTTGAGGTGCAGGATCAGCAGCAGGATCGGGACCGCGACGACCGCGACGAGGACCCGCTGCGCGAGGTTGCCGAGGGCCAAAGTGGGCGCAGCTAACCAGACCGCGCCGTGGGAATCAACGAAAGCGGTCACGAACCGCGACCGTCGGTGGTGAGCTCCGCGGCAGGTGGTGCTCGCGGCCGTGGCGACGCACGCGCACGCGATCCGCGAAAGGCCACTGCACGAGCACGAGATCGTCGTGACGCGGTCCGCGAACGTGCAAGTGCCCGTCGCGACAGCGCGCGCCGCCGGGTGAAATCGCGCGTGGCGCCCGTGCGTTGTCACGGCATGCGGATCGCGCTGATGCTGTGCCTGGCGGGGGCGACCGCCGCGGCCGCGCCCTGCCCGGACGACCAGGCGCTGCTCGCGATCGGGCAGCGCGCGTTTCCCGACGCGATGCCGGCGATCGCGAGCTGCACGCAGGTGCGCGCGACGCACGCGCTGTGGCTCGTCACGTACGCGGTCGGCGGCGGCGACATCGACGCGCTCGTCGCCGGTGGCAAGGTGATCGCCGCCACCGGTGCGCCGGCCGGCAAGGCGAGCGGTCAGACGCGGTGGAGCGTCGCCGACGTCGACGGCGATGGCCGCGACGATCTGATCGTGCGGACGACGACGAGCTCGTCGGACTGGATCGAGATCGCGCGGATCGGCGACGATGGCGAGCCCGGCGTCGGCGCGTCGCTCGCGATGTCGGGCAAGAGCTGCGTCGCGGCGCTCGCGTTCGTGCCGGTTCACCGCGGCCAGCTCGTCGAGCTCGACGGCTGCACGCGCGCCGGCCGCCATCGCTATCGCTGGCGCGGCGACACGTTCGAGGAGGTGCGCTAGACGTCGCCCACGTCAGACGACTCGGCGAGCTGCGCCGACGTCAGCCCGAAGCGCCGTTCGCGATGCGCGTACTGCTCGAGGCACTTGTAGAGGTGCTGGCGGCGGAACTCGGGCCACAGCACGTCGACGAACACGAGCTCGGCGTACGCGATCTCCCACAGCATGAAGTTCGACACGCGCTGCTCGCCCGACGTGCGGATCAGCAGATCGAGCGCCGGCAGGTGCGACGTCGGCAGGTAGCGGCCGAGCCGGTCGACGTCGAGCTGCTCCGGCTTCAGCGTGCCGGCGAGCGCGTCGCGCACCGCCGCCTGTGCCGCGCGCGTGATCGACTCGCGACCGCCGTACGACAGCGCGAGCGTCAGCACCATGTCGGCGTTGCCGCGCGATGCGGCGCGCAGCTCGTCCAGTGGCTCGCGTACGAGCGCCGGGAGCCGCTCGATCTCGCCGAGCGCTTCCAGCCGGATGCCGTTGTCGAGGATCTCGGTGCGCTCCTCGATCAGGAACTCGCGCAGCAGCTGCATCAGCCCGGCGACCTCGTCGGGCGGGCGGGCCCAGTTCTGCGACGAAAAGGCGTACAGCGTCAGCGCCTGGATGCCGAGCTGGCGCGCCGCGCGGGTGATGTCGCGAACGCTGTCGGCACCTGCGCGATGGCCGTCGAGCCGAGGCAGGTTCCGAAGCTGCGCCCAGCGCCCGTTGCCGTCCATGATGATGCCGACGTGCTTGGGCAGACTCGGGTCGGTCGTCATTGCGGGCATGCCATTGATCTCGTAGGCTCGATGAAAGCCATGGGGATCTTTTCCAGACTCGGGACGCTGATCAAGTCGAACATCAACGACCTCATCACGAAGGCCGAGGATCCGGAGAAGATGCTGTCGCAGGTGCTGCTCGAGATGCAGCAGCAGCTGGTCGAGGCGAAGAAGGCGGTCGCCGTCGCGATCGCCGACGAGAAGAAGCTCCAGAAGCAGTACACGGCGGAGACCGACAAGTCCAAGGAGTGGGAGCGCAAGGCGATGGTCGCGGTGCGCGCGGGCGACGACAACCTCGCGCGTCAGGCGCTCGGGCGCAAGCAGGAGCACGAGAACATCGCGCAGCAGTTCCAGCAGCAGTGGATCGCGCAGAAGCAGGCGGTCGAGAAGCTGAAGGACGCGCTCCGCCTGCTCAACAACAAGATCGAGGAAGCGAAGCGCAAGAAGAACATCCTGATCGCGCGCAAGAAGCGTGCGGAGGCGCAGCAGCAGATCGCCAACACGATGCAGGGCCTCGGCGACACCAGCGCGTTCGACACGTTCGATCGCATGGCCGATCGCATCGCGCTCATGGAGGCGGAGGCCGAGGCGGGCCAGGAGCTCGCCGGCGAGCTCAGCGGCACGACGCTCGAGTCGAGCCACGGCGCCGACGACGAGCTGGCCGCCCTCAAGGCCAAGATGGGCATGGGCTCCTCCGCCGCCTCTTCAGACGCCTTCTCTTATGATGAGGTCCCCGCCAGCCGCGGCGCCTCTCGCTGGGACAAG
>JBLMXA010000357.1:0-6273 GCA_050257515.1 Acidobacteriota bacterium
GCGAGATCGTGCGCGGCTGCGAGGGCATCAAGCCGGGCTGGGTGCGCGTCAACTTCAACTACTTCCTGTCCGAGACGCAGTTCCAGTTCATCCTCGACGCGATCCACCTGATCGCGAACGACGGCTGGCGCCTGCTGCCGCACTACCGCTTCGATCCCGACACCGGCGAGTGGCGGCACAAGAATCACGGCGCGCGCGACGTCATGCGGCTCGCCGAGGTCTCGTACCGCACCGGCAAGATGGAGTACCGCTCGCGCCACGCCACCGAGCCCGAGTGGGCGCTGCCCGGCTACCTCGACGAGGCGCGCCGCATCATCGCCGCGATCCCCGAGGAGCTGCGCGCCGCGACGATCGAGGAGACCGCGCGCACGCCCGACTTCGAGCAGCTGCGCTGGTTCCCGCTGCCGAGCGAGGTGCTCGCCGAGCTACGCGGCGGCGAGCACCCGGACCACGCGCACGTGCTGAACCTGTAGCGGCCGGCGCGGCGCGCGCGATATCCTGAAGCGTGGCCGGGGATTGATCGGCCTCTACAGCGAGCCCGACGGAGCGTACCTGCCGTCGATCCTCTACTAGCGCGACCACAGGCGCACGCCGAACAGCAGGTCGAGATCGTAGCTCGTGTAGTCGAACGCGATGTCGCCGTTCTGGCCGGTCGACTTGTGCGAGTGGTAGCCGATCGGGATCGCGAGCTCGCCGCCGAGCTGCATCGAGTCGGAGATCGCGATCCACACGCCGCCGCCAAATTCGAAGCCGACGCCGACGTTGGTGTCGGAGTGGTCGGTGGTCGAGCCGAGGAACGACGCCGAGTACGCGCCGCGCGCGATGTCGACGCCGGCGCCGGCGCGCTCGACGATCGACACCTTCGGCAACACGTGCTGCTGGGCGAGCGCCTGCACGAGGATGCGGAACCGGTGACCCGACGTGTCGACCGAGCCGCCCGGGAACGCGCCGCCCGAGTTGTCGAGGTTCTCGGGCGTCCAGTCGAGCGACAGCATGCCGCCGAGCTGGCCCTCGCTGTTGAAGCCGCCGGCGCGCACGCCGAGCTTGGGGCTGGTCTCGACCGTGTTGGTCCAGGTGTTGTCGCCGAGCGGCGCGGCGATGCCGCCGACGAAGTCGACGAAGCCATCGGCAGACGCGCGAGAGCTCGCGGCCGCGAGCAGCAGGAAGGCCACGGAGAGGCTACGCATGGCGCGCAGCGTATCGTGTCACCTGGGGTAGCCGAGCTGTCACCTGCTGGTAGGCAGCGGCAACCCGGCGATCCGCGCTGATCTCGCCCACATACGCGTGGCACGACCCGTGCTCGATACGGCGTTCAATTCCGAGAAGGAGCATCCCCATGACCGACACGACCACCCTGTCTGCCGCCGATCTCGAGACCGTCACCGGCGGCGCCACCCCGTCCTCGGGCAGCAGCAGCAACGATCAGCTGATCACGACGCTGCAGGGCCTGCAGAGCTCGCTCAAGGACCTCAGCTGCAACAACAACAACAGCGGCCTGTTCGGCGGCAACAACGCGCTGCTGTTCATGACGATGGCGCTGTGCATGCAGCGGCGCAGCGACGTCTACGTGTACGGCGGCGGCCGCTGCGGCGGCGGCTACTACTGGCGCAGCGGCTGGTAGTCACGCGCGCTTCAGCGCGGCGGTGATGAGGCCGTGAAACTGCTCGCCGGCGTTGCGGTAGATCCAGCCCAGGTGCGCGCGGCAGCGCGCGCACGCCGCGACCTGCCACGTCCAGCCGGCAAACCACGAGAACGCGGTCTCGGTCGCGCCGAGGTGCACGCAGCCCGGCGCGAGCGCGAAGCAGCCGAGGTGATGGACGATGCCGTGCGGGTTCACGAACGTGTGCTCGTGCGCGCCGGCCATCTCGATGCGGTACGCGTCGTGCGTGATGCGGTGGTCGCATGCCGCACACACGAGCGCGGGCTCGTTGGTGTCGACCGGAGCCGGCGCGGATCGGCGTTCGCGCTCGCGATCGCGGAGCACGGGACGAGTGTATGATGAGCCGACCATGTCGATCTCGGATCGGATCCTGCCCGTGTGCGATCTGCTGCTGGGCGCCGCTTACGCCGACGAGGAGCTCCGCACCCAGGAGAAGGACGAGGTGCGCGCGATGATCAAGGACCTCGCCGGCGAGGTACCGATCGAGGTCGACGCGCGGATCGCCGCGTTCGATCCGAAGACGTTCGACGTCGCGAAGGCCGCCGAGCCGTTCCAGAGCGACTCCGAGGACGATCGCCATCGCCTGCTCGTGCTCGTCAGCGCGATCATCGAGGCCGACGAGGAGATCGATCTGCGCGAGGACGACTACCTACGCGCGCTCGCCAAGGCGCTCGCGCTGCCCGACAAGGCGCTCGCCGGCCTCGCGCTCGACGTCGAGACCGAGGAGCTGCAGGACAACCTGCAGAAGGTCCGCAAGGGCCCGCCGCCGCCGCCGAAGGGCAAGGCGAAGTCGGTCGATGTGGACCTCGACTGAAGAGAATAGGGAATAGGCAACAGAGAACCGAGACGTCTGAATTTTCCGGAACTTCGGACTTCTCGGTTCCCTGTTGCCTATCCCCTATTGAGCCAACCGAGCCTCGATCAGGCCAGCTTCGCCGTCATCGAGATCGGCGTCGCCGACAGCGCGCGCGAGATCGGGCAGCCCTTCTTCGCGTTGTCCGCGAACGTGGCGAACTGCTCGGCCGACACGCCCGCGGCCTTGCCGGTGACGTCGAGGTGGATGCTCGTGATCGTCCAGCCCACGTCCTGCTTCTCGATGCTGACGGTCGCGACGGTCCGGAGCTCGGTCGGCTCGTGGCCGGCGTTCGTCATCCCGACGCTGAGCGCCATCGTGAAGCAGCCGGCGTGCGCGGCCGCGATCAGCTCCTCGGGGTTGGTGCCCGCGCGGCCATCCTCGGCCTGGAAGCGCGTCGCGACGCTGTACGGTTGCTCCTTGAACGCGCCCGAGAGCGTCGTCAACGTGCCGTTGCCCTTGGTTCCACCGTGCCAGACGGCGGTGCTGGTTCGCTTGAGTGCCATGTGTTCCTCCGCCGGCACGTATACACGGGAGCGAACCGTCCCGTCATCCGGCGGCGGGCATCGCGTGGCGGCCGTTCGCGCCGATCGGCTCGACCGTGCTCGCCTGCGGGCCCTTCTCGCCCTCCTCCTCGGTGAACCGCACCTCGTCGCCGACCTGCAGCTGGTCGACGCCGCCGAGCACGCTGTTGCGATGGAAGTAGAGCCGGCGCCCGTCGCCGGGCTCGATCCAGCCCCACTCCTTCTCGACGTCGAGGAACGTCACGCGGCCGTGCGCGGGCTCCGCGCGCTCCTCGCCCTTGCGGTTCACGCGCGTGCGCACGTGATCCTGCAGCTGCCGGCGGATCGCCTCGAACGTATCGCGCAGCGCGACGTTCACGTCCTCGTGCGCGCCATCGGGACCGGGATCGTGACTCGCGACCAGCTCCTTGCCTCCTGGAACGGTGAGCCGGACGCGGACGTGAAACTCGCGACCCTGACGGTGATGGCGGTGCGGTGTCTCGACGACCACCTCGCAGCGCGTGATGCGGTCGTAGACGCGTTCGAGCTTGCCGACCCACTCGCGGATGCGGTGGCGCAGCGCATCGGTCGGTTCGAGCTCCTTGAACGTGATGTCGACGGGAATCTGCATGATTCTCCATGGGTGCATCGCTCGCGCCACACCGAGACACTCGCGCGCACGGCGTTTCGCGCGGGCTTTGCGTGACGCCAGCGCACGGTCGCAGCTCTCGCGCACTAGGAGAACGCCTCAGACCGGGTCGAGCGGACCGGCGAGGATCTCCTCGATCACGTCGCGCCACGGCCCGCTCGCGGCGAGCTGCGCGAGCACCGCGTTCAACCCCCACTGCAGGCGGTTGAGGAACAGCCACGCCGGCGGCATCGCGATGCGGAAGCGGTTGGGGTTGTCGAACATCAGCACGCCGAACGTCTTCGCGACGAACTCCGGATGGTGGCGGAAGCCCGGCTCGAGGAACGGCCGGTACAAGAAGCGCATCGCGTCGAACTGATACTCCCAGTCGAAGCCCTTGTCCTTGCCGACGAAGCCGAGCGCGCGAAACCCGCAGGTGAAGCCTTCGCGGTCGCCGTCGAGGATCGCGCGCGCGAGCGCGCGCCACGTGCGGATCAGCTCGGGATCGAAGCGGCGCACGCAGCCGAAGTCGAGGAACGTGACGTCGCCCGCGTCGCCGGCGAGGTAGTTGCCGGGGTGAGGATCGGCGTTGTAGATCGCGTCGCGCCACAGCAGCTCGAAGCAGGCGCGGAAGATGATCTGGCCGGCGCGGTCGCGCGCGGCCTGGGGCGCGGCGGTCGCGAGCTCCGGCAGCGGCGCGCGCGCGACGAGCGCGGTGGTCAGCACGCGGCGTGTCGACCGCTCGGCGATCACGTCGGGCACGCTCGCGCCCGGTACGCGCGCGAGCAGCGCCGCGAACAGCCGCTGCGACGCGGCCTCGCGCGTGTAGTCGCACTCCTCGAGCAACCGCTCGCGCAGCTCGCCGGCGAGCGCGCCGCCATCGAGCGGCGAGCCGATCGACGACAGCCGCGCGACCACGCTGACCATCTTGAGGTCGGAGCGGATCGCGTCCTCGATGCCCGGGTACTGGATCTTGACCGCGACCGGCGCGCCGCGATGGCGCGCGCGATGGACCTGACCGATCGACGCCGCCGCGAACGGCCGCTCGTCGATCGCCTCGAACCACCGCGCCTCGCCGAGCTCCGCGCGCAGCACCGCCTCGATCCGCGGCCACGCCATCGGCGTCGACTTCGCCTGCAGCTCCGCGAGCACCGCCTGCGCCGAGGGAGGCAGCGTGCCGGGCATGTAGCTCGCGATCTGGCCGGCCTTCATGACCAGTCCCTTGAGCTCGCCCATGCGATCGACGAGCGAGCGCGCGCTCGCGATCGCCTCGTCGCTGTCCTTCACCTCGCGCGGCTTGCCGAGCACGCGGCGCGCCGCCTTGGCGCCGAGCTTGCCGGTGAGCCGTGCCGTCGACAGCGCGCGCCGCCAGCCACCCGCGAGACGTTCGAGATCGTCGGTCATCGCGGCTTGGATGCCGGTGCGTGCGCCGATCGTCGCTACGACACGCGGATCCAGCCGTCGCCGGGCGACGGCGCGGGCGGCGCGGGCGCGGCGACCGGCGCGGGCGCCTGGTTCGCGTTGCGCAGCATCAGCAGGAACGGCAGCATCTCCATCAGCTGGCTGTTGCCGTTCTGGTTGTGGTTTCGCGCCAGGTCCTGGATGCTGGTCATCAGCTGCTGCAGCATCGCGGTGACCTGATCGTCGCTCGTCGAACCGCCGGTGACGGCGGCGAGGTGAGCCGGGTCGATGGTGGGGAGCGCGTCTTTCGTCATGTCGCCCCCAGAGAGCAGGCGACGTGCCACGCGCGAGCGCCGCGAATTCGCTGGTTTGCGCGCGCCGGCGCCGGAGCGAGGCCCCGGGGTCGCCTACCGCGGGCTACGCTGCCGCGGTGAACCTCGACGCCTACTTCACCCGCATCGGCTGGCGTGGCGGGCGCGACGCATCGCCGCACACGCTCGCCGGCCTGCTCGAGCATCACATGCGCGCGATCCCGTTCGAGAACCTCGACGTGCTGCTCGGCCGCCCGCCCCGGCTCGCGCTCGACGCGCTCGAGGCCAAGCTCGTGCACGCGCGGCGCGGCGGCTACTGCTACGAGCACTCGACGCTGTTCGCCGCGGTGCTGCGCGAGCTCGGCCACGAGGTGCACGCGCACAGCGCGCGCGTGATCATGGTGACGCCGCGCGAGGCCGCGCCGCGCACGCACATGTTCCTCACCGTCGGCGACGCGGTGCTCGATCCGGGGTTCGGCGGCCAGGCGCCGGTGATGCCGGTGCCGCGCGACGGGACGCCGACCGCGACCCATCGCTTCGTCCGCGACGGCGCCGACCACGTGCTCGAGATGCGCGAGGGTGTCGCGTGGAAGCGGCTGTGGGCATCGTCGCTCGAGCGCGATCTCCCGATCGACTTCGAGATGGCGAACCACTTCACCGCGACGTTCCCGACGTCGCCGTTCGTGAACCGGCTGATGGCCCGCGCGCTCACGCCCGACGGCAAGGTCGCGATCGCCAACCGCGACGTCACGATCGTCCGCGGCGGCGACACGCGCACGTTCCAGCTCGCCGATCGCCGCGAGCTGCGCGCGCTGCTCGCCGAGTCCTTCGGCTTCGACCTGCCCGAGGTCGAGGCGCTGCGCGTGCCGACGGTCCCGGAGTGGACCTAGCGCGGCGCCACCCACAGCGCGCCGTCG
>JBLMXA010000358.1:0-3224 GCA_050257515.1 Acidobacteriota bacterium
GCGCATGGCTTCGAGGCTGCCGCGAAGGCGCCGCCGAGGCAAGTTACGAGACCGCGCGGACGACCTCGCCGAACACGTCGTCCTCGCTCTGCTCGCCATCGACGATCACGATCCGCTCGCCCTGGGCGGCCAGCTCGTCGATCGTCGCACGGTAGCCGGCGTCGACCTCGCGCTGCATCTGGAGGTCCTCGAACAGCTCCTGCGTGCGCCCGGCGGCCATCCGGCGCTCGGCGGCGACCTCGGGGCGCACCTTGAGGAACACCGTGAGGTCGGGCCTGCGGGCGCGCGCGTTGAGCATCGCGATCCAGTCGCGGTCGGCGCCGGTGCCCTGGTACGCGAGCGACGAGTGGTACCAGCGGTCGGACACCACGGTCGCGCCCGCCGCGATCTCCGGCTCGACCTCGCGCTGCATGTGATCGAGGCGGTCGGCCGCGAACAGCAGGCCGAACGTGCCCTGCGACAGCTTCTGGCCGGCGATCGCGTGCGCGCCGGTCAGCATCTCGCGGATCAGCCTACCGACCGGACCGTCGCTCGGCTCGCGCGTCAGGTGCGCGCGCTGGCCGCGTGCCGTCAGGTGCTCGACCAGCCGGCGCGCCTGCGTCGTGGTGCCGGCGCCGTCGAGGCCTTCGATGACGATGAGACGTCCGCTCACCGGACGCTTCTATCACGCTTTCGTCACGCTTTTCGCCGCACCATCCCCATCGCGAACAGCCCGGCGGCTGCCGCGGCGGCGAGCGCGGCGATGTACAGCATCCACGTCGGCCGCCCGTGGCGCTCGACGTCGCGCTCGGCGGCCTTCGCAGGGGCGTAGTCGGGGCGCAGCGCGACCGCGCGGCGGAAGTCGGGACCTCCGTCCTTGCCGGCGGCCTCGAGCGCCTTGCCGAGCATGAAGTGGTGCGCGGCCAGCGCCTCGATGGCATGCGGGCCTTTCGGATCGAGCCCCTGCGCCTTCGAGTACGCGGCGGACGCGTCGGCCCACTGCTGCTTGCCCTCGAGCTGCTTGGCGTAGGCGAAGTAGATCTTCGCCATCTCGGGGCTCTCCTTGCGCGACGTCGGATCGAGCGACGCGGCGACGATGCGATCGAGCGCGGAGGTGGCTCCTGCGAGGTCTCCCTTGTCGGCGAGCGCCTTCGCGGCGGTCCACTCGTCGGTCTCCTTCTTCGCGCGTTGCTCGTCGTAGTAGTCGAACAGCCGCTTCGTCAGCTCCTCGAGGTCGACCTTCACGGTCTTCTTCTTGCGCCGGCCGTCGTCGTCGGAGTCGTCGAGCGTCGGATCCTCGATCGGGTAGTCCTCGTGGAGCAGCTCGTTGGCGGTCTTGCGCAGCTCGTTGTCGGCGAGCTCGCGATAGGTCAGCCACAGCGGCTTCTCCTTCTTCGTCAGCTTGCCGCCGGGCAGCTGCAGCTTCTTCTTCGGCGCGGGCGGCGGGGCAGGGCCGGTGACGTACGCCATCCACGTCTCGCGCGCCTTCGCGCGCACGCGCGTCGAGTCGGCGTCGACCTTGCTCCACACCGCGTGCACCGCCTCGCGGTAGTGCGTCGCCTTGAACACGTCGAGGATCGCGATCGTCAGCGGCTCGTCCGCGGTGGCGGCGGCGAGCGCCTTGCCCGGCTCCTGGCGGTCGAGCCGCTCGAGCTGGTAGGTCGCGTAGCGCTTGCGGTCGTAGTTCTTGTTCTGCGACTGCTGGAGCAGCGCGGGGATCGAGTACGGCGACATCTTGCGGAGGTACCGGCCGCACTCGTCGCGATAGATCATCGTGTCGTCGCCGAACGCGGTCTCGAACACCAGCTCCGCGGCGTGGAGGTCGTTGGTCGACGCGAGCGCGCGGAGCGCGGCATCGTCGGCGATCACCTCGCCGAGGCCGGGCGTCGCGGGATCGAGCGCGAGCAGCCCCGGCATCCAGTCGAGGTCGTCGTCAGCCTTCTCTTCCTTCTCGCTCTTGCGCTCGGGCGTCTGGAAGCGGCCGTTCTTGTCGGGCACCGCGGCGTGGATCTGCTCGAGCACCGCCCGGCGCGTGGCGACGTCGGTGTCGTGCTTGCGCGCGAGGAACGTGCCGAGCGCGTCGATCGACTGCGGCGCGACCTTCATCAGCTCGTCGATCGCCGGCTTGCGATCGGGTCCCTTGACGATCTTGTCGAGGAGCGGCGCTTCGGCGCCAGGAGAGGCAGCCGCCGCCGCGGCCACGACCACGACGGCGAGGATCAAGCCTGCACGCACCAGACGAGGTCTACGCAATCCGGACAGCGCGCGCAAGTCGCTGGACCAACGCGCGACGCGGCTAATGAATTCGCTCGGGATCGATCCGCTCGCCGGCGTCGACGAACTCGAGGAACCTCAGGCCGATCGCGCGCGCGCTCGCCTGATCGCCAGCGCCCGCGAAATTCAGGTAGTGGTGGTGCTTGACCTCGGCGCGCGCCACCAATTCGTCGACCGCCTCGCCCTCGCGTGCGTACTGGAAGTGGACGGTGACCACGGTGCCGAGCGGCGGCGCGTAGGTCATCTCGACGAGGATCCCCCCCGCGGACACGTTGCGCGCGATCGCGACCGAGTCGCCGTAGATCTCGCTCCCGATCACCACGAGGAACGCCTTATCGAAGCGGGTATGGATGCGCTTCTCGATCGATACTCCGCAACGCTGCGCGTTGCTGCGCGTCCCGGCGGAGCCGGGACTTTCGACCACCGGCACCGCGGGGAGCGGGCGGCTGTCGTCGAGCACGTGGGACAGATCCGGGAGGGCGCGACGCTTCACTGCCCTAATGATCGGATGGTAGGAAGGTGGAGTCAAAAATCTCACCTTGTCCTACATCGATCGTGCTGGCCCTCGCCGATCGGCTGAACTAGTCTCTGCGGGGTGACGAAGCTGGTCGTCCTGCTCGCGCTCGCGCTGTCCGTGCGCGTCTCCGACGCCGGCCCGCCGAGCAACCCGGCGTTCCTCGGCATCGAGATGCAGGACGCGCGCGCGCTGATGCGCGGCGCGGATGGCTGCGTCGTCATCAGCGTCACCGCGGCCAGCGGCGCCGAGGCGGCGGGCCTGCGCATCAACGACGTGATCCTCGGGATCGACGGGGTGCCCACCGGCAGCTGCCAGCAGCTGTCGAGCGAGATCATCAGCCACGCCCCGGGTGACCTCGTGAAGATCGAGATCCTTCGCAACGGCGAGCGCGGCGAGAGGATGACCGTGAAGGCGACGCTGTCGTCGCGCGCCGAGATCCTGCACCAGCGCTTCG
>JBLMXA010000359.1:0-10494 GCA_050257515.1 Acidobacteriota bacterium
GCCGTGCGCGAGCTGCCGGGCGCGCTGCTCGTGACGACCGGCTACGCGCCGCATCCGATCGACGACGGCTTCCAGGGCGCGCGCGCGACGCTGTGGTTCCAGCCGCGCGCGGTCGTCGCGACCGGCAGCGCGAAGCCGCTGGTCTCGGCGAGCGCCGCGAGCTGGGGCGAGCGCGATCTCGAGCACGCGCCGCCCGAGAAGGATGCCGACGATCTCGGCGGCCCGGTCGCGCTCGCCGCGGTCGGCGCGCTGCCGGGGGCGAACGCCGCGGCGCGCGGCCGCGTGATCGCGGTCGGCTCCGCGGAGTCGTTCGCGACGTCGCTGCTCGCCGGCGGCGCGTCGGCGGGCGATCTGTGGCTCGCGCGCGCGGTGCGCTGGCTCGCCGGCAAGCCGGCGCCGTCGCTCGCGATCGCCGCGCGGACGCCGGAGCAGGTCCGGCTCGTCATGACCGACGCGCAGAAGGGCATGGTCACGGCGCTGTGCACCGGCGGGATCCCGCTCGCGTGGATCGTGCTCGGCGGCGGGCTCGTGCTGTGGCGGCGGAGGAGGGCGTCGTGATCGCGTCGCGCGCAGGCCTCGTCGTGCTCGCGGTGCTCGCGCTCGCGCTGGCCGTCGCCGTCGCGCTCGGCAGCGGCGGCCATCGCGGCGTCGACCGCCGGCTCGCGCCTGGCGTCGACGTCGACCAGCTCACCGAGATCGACGTCGGCGGCGCGTGGCAGGGCAAGCTGACGCGCGGCGAGCACGGCTGGCTGCGCGACGGCGCGCCGATCGCGCCCGATGCGATCGACGCGCTGCTCGCGGCGGTGCGCGGCGGCCACTGGCATCGCCGCGCCGACCGTGCGATCGCCGGGACGCCGCGCGCGACCGTCACGCTCGTCGCCGGGATCCACCGCGTCGAGCTCGCCGTCGGCGGCGCGCTCGAGGGCAGCGGGCAGACGTGGCTCGTGCGCGGCGACGACGCGCTGCTCGTCGACGACTGGATCGCGCACGCGCTCGCGCCCGGCGAGCTCGAGCTCGCCGATCGCCATCCGCTCGCGGGCCTCGCCGGTGCGAGCCGCGTCGCGATCGGCGAGCGCGTGGAGCTCGCCGGCCATCACATGGATCGCCCGCTGCCGATGTGGATCGCGCCCGCGCTCGTCGACGCGCTCGACGCCGCGGCGACGCAGATCGAGCTGGTCGCGCCGGCGCCGCACGTCGTGCTCCGCGGTCACGCACCGCCGAAGCTCGCGTGGGGCGACGACTGGGCCGACGATGCCGGCCCGTGCGATGCCGCGGGCGCGCGCGTCGTCGTCGTCACGAGCCGCGGCGAGGGCTGCGTCGAGGCCGCGCGCTGGCACGCGGTGCTCGCCGCGATCGCCGCGTTCGACAGGCCGCCCGGCGCGCTGCTCGATCCGCATCCGCTCGCGGCCGCGCCGCTGCACCTCGTGCTCGCCGACGGCGCGAAGCTCGATCGCGACAAGCGCCCGCAGGTCGACGGCAAGGACGCCGATCCCGACCGCGTCGACGAGCTCGTCGCGGCGCTGACCCAGCCCGCCCAGGTCGTCGCGGTGCCGACGACGCCGCCGACCGCGACCATCACCGCCGACGCGATCACGCTCGACGTCTACGGCCGCGACAAGGTGCTCGCGCGCCGCGGCGAGCCGTTCGCGTTGCGCCCCAAGAAGGACGCGTGGGAGACGATCACGCGCCCGGGCTCTGGCTACGCCGACTCGACGCGCTGGCTCGAGGAGCCGACGACGATCTCGACGATCACGATCGACGGCAAGCGCCACCAGCGCGGCGCCACGCTCGGCGCGTGGACCGCGGCCCGCGATCCCGCGCTCCTCGAGGCGCTCGCGACCGCGCTCGGGACGGTCCGCGCGCCCGACGGCCCGAACCCCGCACGCATCCGCCACCGCATCCAGCTGACGATCACCGCGCCCACCGGCACGTCCTCGCACACGGTCGAGCTCGGCGATCACTGCGCCGCGCTCGTCGATCACGCGCCGGTGGTGCTGCCGCTCGCGACCTGCACCGCCGTCACCGCGGCGCTCTGACGGACGCCGGAAGCCGGACGCCGGATCAGGTCTTCTTGTTCTGGTGCACGAGCTGCTCGGGGCTCGGCTTGCCGCCGGCCGGGCCGCTCGGCGTCGTCGGGCCGGCGCCGGTCGGCGCGGGCGGCGGACCGAGATCCGGCGTCTCCCAGTTCTGGGTGACGTTCTTCATCTTCTTGTAGACGAGCAGGCCTTCCGAGTTGCGCTCGCTGTGCGCCGACGCCGTCTTGAACGAGCCGGTGATGATCACTTCATCGCCGACCGCGTATGGCGGGCAGAAGTTCTTCTTCGGATCCTTCATGTCGCTCGGCTCGCACTTGTTCTCGACGAGCGGGTTGCGATCCTTCTTCTGCGTGTTCTTCAGCTCCTGCCGGTTGTAGGGGCGCGGCAGATCGACGACCCACAGGCTGCGCTCGGGCGGCGTGTCCTTGCTGTCGCCGACGTAGAACTTCGGGCGCTCGCACTGCGTCGGATCGCCCTTCATCTGGCCGGTCTTGCGGTCGATGATCTCGGGGCTGTCGATGCGATCCTGGACCTGCTTGTCGGTCTCGCCCGGCTTGCGGATCGCGGTCATGCAGTCGTAGGCCCAGGTGATGAATCCGTGGACCTGGATGTCGGTGTCGAGCAGCTTCTTGCCCTTGACCCGCAGCTCCTTCACCGTGTGGCCGCCGTCGGCGGGCGCGGGCGGCAGATCGAACGCCGGCACCGCGGGGAGATCGACCTTGATGTCGGCCTTGTGGACCTCGGCGGCGGGGCCGTCGGTTCCCTTCTTGCCGCAGGCCGGCACGATCGCCAGACTCGACAACGCGAGGAGACACATAGTGCGGACGCTCACAGGCTGCGGCATGCTGCGGTCTTAACATGCTGCTCCGGGCCCCTCAAGTCGGCGCCGTCGCTGCCGCGGTCCTCGCGCTGGTCGCGTGCGACTCGCCGGCGCGCGTCAAGCCCTGGCGGCACGCACCCGACCCCACACAGGAGGCGAAGGCGCAGCCGGTGTCGCCCGTGCTCGCGGACGTCCCCAGCGCGGCCGACGTCCACGCGGCGCGCGCGCACACGCTGCGCATCCACGTCGACGCCGAGCCCGGCCGGCTGAGCCCGGTCGTGTCTCCGTCGGTGTGGGCGCGCCGGATCGTCCTCGGGACCGTGTTCGAGCCGCTGCTCCGCTACGCGCCGCCCGATGCGACCGGCCCGGCCCACTTCGCGCCGCGGCTCGCGCGCAGCTGGAAGGTCAGCCCCGACGGCGGCGAGATCCTGATCGAGCTCGAGCCCGACGTCACGTTCCATGACGGGCGGCCGATGACGTCATCGGACGTACAGTTCACGCTCGATGCGATCAGAGATCCTCGGAAGGGCGTCGATCACCTGCGGTCGTTGCTCGACGACATCGACGCGGTCGAGCTGGTCGGCCCGCTCGCGCTGCGCATCCGGCTCAAGCGGCCGAGCGGCTGGGTGCTGCGCGCGCTCGCCGAGATCCCGATCCTGCCGATGCACGTCTACGACGGCTCGCTGCTCGCCGGTGGGGCGCTCGTCGGCACCGGGCCGTGGAAGCTCGCGTCGAACAAGGGCGGCGTCGTCCACCTCGCGAGGAACGACAAGTACTGGGGCCCGCCGCCCGCGATCGCGGACCTCGAGTTCGTCTACGAGCCCGACGCCGCGGCCGCGCTGACCGAAGCCAAGCACGGCGAGCTCGACATCGTGCCGGCGCTGATCCCCGCGCACTGGCCGGAGCAGGCGACCGCCCCCGGGATCACCGCGTCGTTCCTGCCGCTCGCGCTCGCCCCGCCGCGCCTGCGCTACCTCGCGTTCAACGCCGCGCACGCGCCGCTCGACGACGCGCGCGTGCGCCACGCGCTCGCGCTGCTGATCGATCGCCGCGCGATCGCCAAGCGCGTGTGGGGCGGCCTCGCGCGCCCGGTGCTGTGGCCGATCTGGCCGGGCGGACCGGTCGACGCGCCCGAGGCGGCCGTGCCCGAGTTCGATCCCGCCGCCGCGGGCAAGCTGCTCGACGCCGCCGGCTGGACCGACAGCGACAAGGACGGCATCCGCGACAACGGCGGCAAGCAGCTCCGCCTCGTCATGGTCGGCGGCGAGAAGCCGCCGCACACCGACGAGCCCGGCAAGAAGTCCGAGCGCGATTACTTCATCGATGCCGCCAAGCGCGCCGGCGTCGTGATCGAGGTCATGACCGGCGGCGAGCAGTGGGTGCAGAAGCGGGTCGCCGACGGCGCCTACGATCTCGTCGAGGAGACGTGGTCGGGCATGGTCGACACCGACGTCGGCTCGCTCGTCGGCAAGGATCCGCGCGTGCAGCGCGCGCTCGACGCGCTCGCCGCGACGTTCGTGCCCGCGGACCGCAGCAAGCTCGCCGGCGACCTCGCCGCGGCCCTGAACGAGACCTGGCCGCTCGCCGGCATCGTCGCCGAGGCGCCGCAGGGGCTGGTTCACCGGCGCGTGCAGGGCGCGAGACCGTGGGACGGCTGGCTCGATCTCGCGGCGCTGCGCTTCGAGCCCGAACAGAAGTAAGCTGCGCGCATGCAGCTGACGTTCGACCAGTTCAAGGAGCTCGTCACGCTCGCGTTCGGTAGCCAGAACGCGAAGCTGTCGCGGGCGGAGGCGGAGGCGATCGTCGCGATCGCGGGGCTCGCGGTCGATGTCGACCAGCAGGAGGACGCCAGCGAGGTGTCGCTGTTCGACTCGCTCGCGAGCCACGTGTGCGCGCTCGCCGGGATCTCGGGCAACCCGGTCGAGGCGCCGGTGCGCGCCGTCGACGACGCGCTCGGCGACCAGCTGCGCGAGCTCGGCGAGCCGCTGCGCGGCAAGCCGAGCGGCAAGCTCGCGTACATCGTCGGCTACCTGCTCGCGGTCGTCGACCAGCAGCTCGCGCCCGAGGAGAGCGAGTTCGTCGAGATGCTGCGCTACGCGCTCGATCTCGACGAGCCCACGAGCGACGAGCTCGCCGCCGAGGCGAGCGCCGTGCTCACGGAAGGGTGATGAGGAAGCCAGGCCCTGGCCAGGCGCGGTGGTGGGGGAAGGGGACGCTCGTATCGGAGGCCGAGCGCAGCGAGGACCTCCGATGAGGCTGCGCGCCGCGCTCGACGCGACGTTCGCGACGCTCGCCGAGCGGCTGCGCGTGCCCGGCTCGGGCGGCGCGGCGGCGCGCGCGATCGCCGACGTCTACGATCGCGAGCTCGCCGCGCGGTTCGCGCAGGCGACCGAGGGCCTCGAGGGCCCGCTCGCGCTCGTCGCGACCGGCGGGTGGGCGCGCCGCGAGCTCGCGCCGTACTCCGACATCGACTTCATCGTGCTGCACGACCGCGACGAGGCCGCGGCGAAGCAGGCGTCGGACCGGCTGCTGTACCCGCTGTGGGACGAGAAGCTCGCGGTCGGCCACGCGGTGCGCGAGCCGCGGGCCGCGGCGAAGCTCGCGCGCGGCGATCTCGCCACCGCGACCGCGCTGCTCGACGCGCGCCACATCGCGGGCGATCCCGGGCTGACCGCGGAGCTCGTACGCGCGACCCTGGCCGCGCTCGCGCCCGGCGGCAACCCGAACGAGCTGATCGCGATGCTCGCCGCCGAGAACAAGGCGCGCCACGATCGCTTCGGCGCCGCGATCTACGTGCTCGAGCCGAACCTCAAGATGGGCATCGGCGCGCTGCGCGATCTCGCGACCGCGCTGTGGGCGGCCGCGGTGCGCTGGCACCCGCCGAGGCCGGGCGAGCGGCCCGAGGGCGGCGAGGCGCTGATCGGCAACCTCGTGGCGATGGGGCACCTGACGCGCCGCCAGGGCGACGTGCTGCTCGGCGCGCGCGACTTCCAGCTGCGCATCCGCACGCTCGTCCAGCTCGCCGCGAAGCGCCGCTTCGACCAGCTGACGTTCGAGATCCAGGAGGCGATCGCGCCGGCCTTGTACCCCGACGCGCACGGTCACGGCGGCGCGCCCGAGGCCGGAACCGATGAAGCGACCGGCGGCCGTCCTCGGCCCGCGGTCGCGCCGGCGGTCGAGGCGCTGATGCGCGACTACTACCTGCACGCGCGCGCGGTCGTCCAGGTCGCCGACCGGCTGCTCGAGAGCGCGCGCGTGCCGGCGCGCAGAAAGCCGCGGATCGCGCAGGTCGACGCGAGCTTCATCACGTTCAACGGCGAGCTCGCGATCCGCGATCCGAAGCTGTTCGTCGACCGGCCGAGCGAGATGGTGCGGCTGTTTCGCGTCGCGGTCGCCGACAAGCTGCCGGTCTACGGCCACACGCGCGAGCTCGCGGCCGAGGCGCTCGCGCGCGATCCGGCGCCGCTCGCGACCGATCCGCTCGCGTACAGGCTGTTCCTCGACGCGCTGCTCGATCTGCGCGACGCGGCGCAGCCGAGCGCGCTCGAGCAGATGCACCAGCTCGGCATCCTGTCGGCGCTGATGCCGGAGTGGGCGCCGTGCACCGCGCGCGTCCAGCACGACCTCTATCACGTGTACACCGTCGACCAGCACCAGCTGTACGCGGTCGCGATGCAGAAGCGGATCGCGCGCGGCGAGCTCGCCGACGAGCACCCGCTCGCGACGGAGCTGTGGCGCGAGGTCCGGCGGCCGGCGCCGCTGCTCCTCGGCACGCTGCTCCACGACGTCGGCAAGCCGCTCGGCAAGGGGCACGCCGAGAAGGGCGCCGTGGTCACCGGCCGCATCGCGCGCCGGCTCGGCCTCGGCGACGCCGACGTGGCGCTCGCCGAGCTGCTCGTCCGCCAGCACCTGACGATGGCCCACCTGTCGCAGCGCCGCGATCTCGGCGATCCCGACGTCGTCGCGCGGTTCGCCGAGCACGTCGGCAACGACGAGCAGCTCGTCCAGCTCTACCTGCTCACGCTGTGCGATACCGCGATGACCGCGCCCGACAACCTGTCGGCGTGGAAGGACGGCCTGCTGCGCGATCTGATGCTGCGCACGCGCGCGTACTTCCGCGGCGACTCGGTGCCCGAGGCCGGCGGCGACGAGCCGAGCGCGCGCGCGAAGATCGTGCAGCAGCTCGACGACGTGCCCGAGGCGCGCGCGCTCGTCGACGGCATCGATCCGCGGCTGCTCGGGCAGCTGACGTCGCGCCAGGCCGCGCGCCACGTGCGCCTGCTGTCCGGCGCGCGGACGAAGCAGCCGCCGATCGGGCTCGAGGTCCACTGCTACCCGATGAAGGGCCACAGCGAGCTCGCGATCGTCGCGCCCGACGCGCCCGGCGTGCTCGCCGCGATCGCCGGCGCGCTCACCGCGAACCGCGTCGACGTGCTCGGCGCCGTGCTCGGCCACGTCGATCTTCCCGGCCGCCGGCTCGTGCTCGACACGTTCTACGTGCGCGATCTCAAGGGCGAGGCGATCCGCGACGACGATCCCAGGTGGAGCAAGCTCGCCGGCGATCTCCGCGAGCTGCTGCAGGCCGCGCCCGATCCGGCCGCGGTCGCCCAGCTGATCGCGAAGCGCCGCCCCAAGAGCGGGCTGCCCGCGCGCGTCACGCCGGGCGTCGCCACCGAGATCCGGTTGCACGACGACTCGACGCAGGCGACGATCGTCGAGGTGTTCACGCGCGATCGGATGGGCGTGCTGTACGCGATCACGCACACGCTCGCCGAGCTCGGCCTCGACATCTCGCTCGCGAAGGTCTCGACGGAAGGCGAGAAGGCGGCGGACGTGTTCTACGTGACGCGCGCCGGGGAGCGCATCACGGATGCGGCGCTGCGCGAGCAGATCGTCGCGAAGCTGCGCGAAGCGGTGGAAGCGCCGGGGCTCACGGGATGAGCTCAATAGGGAATAGGCAACAGGGAACAGGGAAGTGTGAATTCCAACTTCTCGGTTCTCTGTTGCCTATTCCCTATTTCTGGGGAAGGGCAGCGTGAGCGCGGTCGATCTGCCGCCAGGCCTCGGCCTCGCCGGCACGCCGCTCGGCATCTTCCGCGCGCCTCTCCGCGCGCGCCGCCTGTCCTCGCTCGCGCTGGCGACCGTCCTCGTGCTCACCGCGATCACCTGGTACCTCGTGTCCCGCCACCCGTACAGCCACCACGCGTCGACGCGCGTCGTGCTGCCCGTGGCGTTCGCGGCGTGCGCGTTCCTCGGCTTCGCGGTGCGGCGCGCGCGCGTCGTGGTCACGCGCGACGGCGTGCGCTGGGGCTGGACCGCGATGTCGTTCACGCAGGAGGCGGCACGGATCGCGCGCGCGCACGTGTGGCAGGACGGCGTCACGCTCGAGGCGCGGCGCGGCTCGTGGTGGTTTCTCGCCGCTCGCGACTGGGATCGGTTCGACGCGCTCGTCCGCCAGCTGCGGCGCGCCGAGCTGCCGGTCGAGGAGCACGCGCGCGCCGCACCGCTGCGCGCTCGGCTGCAGAGCTACGGCCGCTTCCTCGACGCGCTGCTCGTCGGCTCGATGCTCGGCGCGTTCGCGGTCATGCTGTGGGCCGTCTAGTTCAACGTCTAGGGGGACGCTTTCTCCTTTCTCAACCAGCGTCGCCGCCACTGCGAACAAGATCGCGACCTTAGCTGGGGACGCTTTCTCCTTCTTCAACCACGCAGGCTCCACGAACGCGCGCGCAGGGTCGCGCGGCGGACGATGCGGCACGTATCGGCCCGAAACTCGCCTGGTTGAAGAAGGAGAAAACGTCCCCACTCAAGCGGTTGGAGTTGTTGGGGCGTCGCCGGCAGCTGGTTGAAGAAGGAGAAAGCGTCCCTAGTTCAACGTCGCCGAGCCCGTGGTCGTGGTCGTGCCGACGTCGAGCAGGCCCGGGCTCATCGTCGCGGTCGCGGTCGCCGCCGGGGTGCCGGGGCGGGTGTCGATCCGGATCCATCCGACCGCGCCGCCGCCGCCGCCGGAGCGCGAGCTGCCGGCGCCGGCCTGGGCCGCGGTCGCGCCGTACCCGCCCGCGCCGCCCGTGCCGATGCCGCCGCCGCCGGCCACGCCACCCGCGGCCGGCGCGTAGGACGGCTGCCCGTCCTTGCCCGCGCCGCCGCCGACGTCGCCACCGGCGCCGCCGCCGCCATTGACGGCGAGCACGCCGTTCACCGTGACGCTCGGAGCCTCGAGCAAGATCGCACCGCCCGCGCCGCCACCTCCGCCCGGCGCGGCGTTCGGCTGCGCACTGCCACCGCAGCCGCCGGCGTTGACGATCCCGGTCGTCGAGATCGTGATCGACGTGTTCGACACGAGCTGGATCGCCGCGCCGCCGGCACCGCCGATGCCGCCGGACGTGCCGTTGCCGGCGCCGCCGCCGCTACCGCCGACGAGCAGCATGATCTCCGGCGTGCCCCACGTGATGCCGCCCGCCGGCGGCGTGCCGCTGTTGACGCCGCCGGCGCCGCCGACGTGACCGTAGCCGCCGCCGCCACCACCTTGGCTCGCGCCGTTGCCGGCCGCGCCGCCCCCCGTGCCGAGGCCGGCGCTCGCCATCCCGCCCGCGCTGCCACCGGGAGGGCCGGGATGGGCACCGCCGCAGGCGTAGGTCCCGTCGAGCATGCCGTCGATCACGATGTCGCCGTCCGCGACCAGCGCGAGCGCGCGCGTGCCCTGCAGGTGGAGCTGTCCGGTCACGTGAAGGCTCTTGAACCGGAACGTCGCCGCCGGCACCGGCGAGGTCACCTGCGTGTAGCCGATGCCGGAGATGACGTCGGTGCCGGCACCGCGGATGCCGCCGATCGTGCCGGCATCGCTGTCGAGCACGGCGTCGGGCACGACGACATCGGCGAGCCCGGCGGGATCGAGATCAGCGGGCGTGACCGCGCCGCCGGCGGCGACCAGCTGCAGGCAGCGCGGGGCGGCGCCCGGCATGCAGCCCCAGTCGCACGTCGTCGCGAGCGCGCTGCCGTCCGCGCACGTCTCGCGGAGCGTGTCGCCGTCGCACACGGAGGTGGTCACCACGCACGCGGCGGCGTCGACGCCGGCGTCCCCGGAAGCTTGGCGGGACGGCGCCGGCGGCTGCGAGAAGCATCCCGCCAGCGAGAGCACGCCCACGACTACGCCGCGCCCCATGGACCTCGATCATAGCTCAACCACGCGTGCGCTGCGCGCCAGGCGCGGCGATCAGCGCGGCATGCAGCTCGCGCCCGGTGAAGTCGCGCTTGCCGCCGGCCTCCGCGGCGCGCACGAGCTCGCGGAGCCGCGCGTTGATCGGTGCCGTGCGCCCGTGCTTGCCGGCGAGCTCGACGATCTCGCCCTGCAGGTAGTCGATCTCGGTCGCGCGATGCGCCACGAGATCGTCGAACATCGACGACCGCGCCTGGGGATCGGCGCTCGCGACGCGCGCGGCGATCGGCCGGAACACCCAGTCGGGCGCGGGCAACAGGCGCGCGACGACGGGCAGCGGCAGCTTCAGCAGGCGCGCGACCGGCAGCTTCGCGGCGGCGAGCACGCCGAGCGCCTCGCGCATCGCGAGCGACAGGCAGCGGCGGAAGTCGCGATCGGCGAGCTCGTCGGCGAGCGGCACGCCCGACAGCGCGTTGATCGCGTTG
>JBLMXA010000360.1:0-6887 GCA_050257515.1 Acidobacteriota bacterium
CGAGCGAGCCCCGCGCGATCAGCGGCGCATTGCTGGCGGCGAGCGAGGTCAGCCGCGCGCGGACGAGCAGCGCGCCGCGCCCGAGCGCACCGATGCCGATCGAGCGATCGAGCACGCGGTAACCGGGCGCGGACGGATCCTGGGTGATGCCCGCGAGGTGATCCCGCGTCGTGGTGAGGGCCGCGGCGAGCCGCCGCTTCCATGGCACGCTCGCGACCGCCGCGGCGAGCGCGGCGTGATCGACGAGCACCGCGCGGTGATCGCCGTGGACGCCGACGACCTCGAGCGGCTCGTAGACGGTCTGCGTGCGTAGCATCGCGCGCGGCTCGTGCGTGTGCAGATCGATCGCGAACGTCCGGCCTGTCTTCGTGACCTCGAGATGGATCGTGAACGGCACGGCCGCGCCCGCGGCGTTCGCGCCTTCGGCGAGCCAGACGAGATCGGCGATCACGGTCGTCGTCGCGAGCACCCGATCGTCGCGCAGCGTGATGGTCCCGCCGGCGATCGTGACCTCGGTCGCCGGATCGTCGACGACGAGGCGATTGCTCGCGTCGGCCGGACGCGTGCCGAGGCCGGCGAACGGACATCGGACCCGGCCCGGGATGTACGCGATCCGCGCGCGCCGCGCCGTGCGGTCGACCGCGGTCGCGGGCTGCATCAGATCCCCCCGTTCGCCGCGATCACCTTGCCCTGGATGAACGTGTTCTCGAGCGCGAGCCACACGATCAGCTTCGCGACCTCGTCGGCCTTGCCGGGGCGGCGCAGCGCGCTGAACGTCTCGTAGTCCTTGCGCCGGCGTGCCGCGAGCCCCGACGAGATGCCGGCATCGAGCGGACCCAGCGCGACGACGTTGACGCGGATGTCTTGCCGGCCGAGCTCGTGCGCGGCGGCCATCGCGAGCGCGCCGAGCGCGCCTTGACTGGCGGCGAAATGCACCGGCAGCGGCAGCGACTGCGTGCGGTCGAGCCCGCCGACCAGCACGACGTCGCAGCGCTGGCCGCGCGCGGCGACCCAGCGGCACGCGAGGAACGCCGACTGCACGTTGACCGTCATCGCCTGTTGCCACGCGGCGACGTCGAGCTCGACGAGGGTGCGCGGCGCGCTCACCCCGGCACAGTGGATGACGACGTCGGCGGGTTCCTGCGCCTCGAGCATCGCGGACGTCGCCGCAGCATCCGCGAGATCGACGCGCACGGGGTGGTGGCCGAGCTCGCGCGCGAGCTCGTGCGCCCTGGCCTCGGAGCGGTGATACGTGAACACCGCGTGCACGCCGCGCTTGCCGAGCTCGCCGAGCACCGCGCTGCCGACGGTCCCGCTGCCACCGAGCACGAGCGCGTGTTTCACGTCAGGTTGCACAGGTACTCCAGCTCCTCGTCGGCCGCGTGGACGAACGCGTCGAGCGTCGTCTCCTCGATGGTGAAGCGCGGCAGCACGCGCAGGATGCGCCAGTCGTGGCCGCACGCGAAGCAGTAGAACCCTCGCTTGTAGAGGCGATGGCAGAGCAGCACGCCGATCGTCGGTTGATCGACGAGCGCGTCGATCCCGAAATGCTCGAACGAGAGCCACGGATGATCCGAGGGCTCGAGCTCGAGGCCGACGAGCAACCCGGCCCCCTTGACCTGGACGAACAGCTCGTGGCGCGCGAGCGTGGTGGCGAGCTGCTCGCGAAACCGCGCGCCGATCCGGCCGACGCGCGCGATCACGTCGTCGGTCAACAGGTCGAGCGCGGCGAGCGCGGCGACGCAGCAGAGCGCGCTGCCGCCGAACGTCGTGTTGTGCGCTTCCGCCGACGCGTAGTGCTCGCCGTACGCGCGGTCGAACAGCTCCTCGGTGGTCAGCATCGCCGAGATCGGCACGAGCCCACCGCCGAGGTGCTTGCCGAGGATGAGCGCGTCGGGACGGCGAGGCCAGCACTCGCTCGCGAGGAACCGCCCGGTGCGGCCGAGCCCGGTCTGGATCTCGTCGGCGACGAGCAGCGCGCCGTGCTTCGCGGTGAGCTCGCACGCGGCCTCGAGAAACGCCGACGACACGGCGCGCACCCCGCCCTCGAGCTGGATCGGCTCGAGCACGACCGCGGCGACGTCGCCCTCGCGCAGCGCGGCCACGAGCGCGTCGATGTCACCGAACGGGATCGGCCCGGCACCCGGCACGTGGGGCGCGAATGGATCCTTGAACATGCCCGGCTTCATCAGCGCGCAGCTGCCCATCGTGCAGCCGTGATACGCACCATCGAGCGAGATCACGCGCGGCTTCTTCGTCGCGGCGCGAGCGAGCTTGAACGCGGCCTCGACGGCACCGGAGCCCGAGTTCGCGAAGAACACGTTCGAGTAGCTCGGACGCGGACCCTCGAGCGTGCGCGCGGAGCGCTCGCACAGACGTCGCGCGAGCAGGCCGGCGTACGGATTCACGCGGCACGGGAACCAGTTCGGCGAGTCACTCGCGAGAAACTCGGTGACCGCCTGCGTGATCGCGGGGTGGCGGTGCCCGAACGTCTGCGTGCCGTGGAAGTCCTCGACGTCGCCGCGCGGCTCGACGAGACGGCCGTCGCGCACGGCGCTGATCCGCGTCGGCTCGCCGAGCAGCTCGGCTCGCAGCGTGACGAGCGGATTGACGTAGCGGCGATAGCTCTCGTAGCCCTCGCGGAGCATCTGCTCGGTGTTCATAACCCTCCGTCCGCGACGATCTTCGCGGCGGCCATGAACGAGTTGTCGTCGGAGACGAGGAACGTCGCGAGCTCGGCGAGCTCCTTCGCGGTGCCGAGCCGTCCGAGCGACGCCTGCGCCACGTACTCCTGCACGCGGTGCCTGGGCAGCATGCGCGCCAGCCCGCAATCGAGCAGGCCGGGCGACAGCAGGTTCACCTTGATGTTGTAGCGGCCGACCTCGCGCGCGAGCGCCTCGGTCATGCCGCGCAACGCGGACTTCGCGGCGGCGTAGTGCACGGGTGCCTCGATCACGCGCTCCGACGCGAACGACCCGATGTTCAGGATGTGTCCGGCGCGCGCGCGGATCATCGAGCGCAGCACCGCGCGCGAGAACAGGTACGGGCCCTTCACGTTGACCGCCATCACCGCGTCGAAGTCGGCCTCCTCGAGCAGCGCGATCGGCAGGATCTGGGTGATGCCCGCGTTGTTGACGAGCACGTCGATGCCGCCCCACGCGGCGGTCACCGCGGCGACGGTGTCCTTGACGTGGCCGCTGTCGGCGACCGAGCCGCGGAACACGAGCGGCTCGCAGCCGAGCGCGTGCAGGCTCGCACGCGCGGCCTCGGCGTCGCTGGTGTCGTTGCGGTACGTGAACGCGATCTTCGCGCCGGCCGCGGCGAACGCCTCCGCGATCGCGCGCCCGAGGCCGCGCGAGCCTCCGGTGATCAAGCAGCGCTTGCCGGCGAGCCGCGTCATCGCAGCACCGGCAGCGTGAACACGCGCTGGCCGCCTTGCTTCGTGCCCCAGCGCGCGGGCTCGGCGTTGAACTTCGCTTCCTTCTCGCGGTACAGCACGTTGTAGTTGCAGACCGGGATCGTCGACCCGTCGGCGTAACAGTTCGAATCGCAGCAGTCGACGGTCCGCTCGACGTCGAACGTCTCCTCGTCCATGTGCGAGTGCACGTAGACGGCCTTGACCGCACGCTCGCCGGCGCGGATCGCCTGATCGGGCGTCAGCGGCTGCGGTGGGAACATCGTGTCGAGCATGCGGCGCAGCAGGCGTAGCGTGCGCGCGGACTCGTCATCGTCCTCGACCCACAGGCGGTCGATCGCTTGCTTGAGCGAGTCTTCGAGCCGCGGCGAGGGCTCGAGGTAGAGCCGCTCGGACAGCGCGTCGTAGAGCTCGCTCGCCGGCAGGAAGCGCGTGAACGGGATCGGCGCGCCGCCGTCGGGATCGGTCAGCAGGTACGCGATCTGGTAGCAGAGCGGATGCGCGCACGGGGACGTCACGAAGTCATCCGGCCGCAGAAGGCCGCCGGTCCTGCGCTCGATCTCCTCGAGCACCTCGTACATCGAGATCCGACCCGAGCGCTGGAACGTGACGCCGCTCTGACCGGTGAACGTCATCGTGTGGACCTCGACGTGGCGCACGTGGTCGTGCGTCAGCGCGAACTCGAGGATCTTGCCGATCTCGTGCTCGTTCACCCCGCGCGTCATCACCGGGATCAGCGTGACGTCGACGCCGTGCTTCTCGCACAGCTCCATGCACTTGAGCTTCGTCGCGAGCATGTGCGCGCCCTGCATCAGCTTGTCGGTGTGCGGATCGAACGTGTCGAACGACAGCGCGATGCGCGCGCCGTACTCGGCGAGCCGGGCGACGAACGCCTCGTCCTTCGCGAGGCGGATGCCGTTGCTGCACACGGTGACGCGATGGATGCCGGCGGCCTTCGCCATCGCGAGCATCTCGAACAGCTGCGGATGCATCGTCGGCTCGCCGCCGGTGAGGTTGATGATGTCGAGCTCGCCGCCGTGATCGGTGCGCAGGTGCTCGAGGATCGCGGCGAAGTCGGCGACCGGCATGTGGTACGCGTCGTCGTTCTTGTTGTGCACGTAGCAGATCGGGCAGTCGAGGTTGCACGCGCTCGTGATCGTCACGACCGGCAACCGCACCTTCTGGGTGTGGCTCGTGCACGGGCCGCAATCGAACGGGCAGCCGTGCTCGATCTCCTTCTTGATCACGCGAGGCGGCGCGAACCGCTGCTTGACCGCGCGGGTCCGCTCGTACCAGGCCGCGTTCGTCGACAGCCGGACCTCCTGCGCGCCGTGCCGAGGACACGCCTTGCGCATCACGACCTCCTCGGACGCGAGCGCGACCACGGTTGCCGGGACCGCCTCCTTGCAGGTCCGGCACAGGCTCGTCGTCGCATGGAGCAGGCGTTCGCTCACACGGTCCGCCCGTCGCGCTTGCCGATCACCATGTTCGCGAACGTCTGCACGCTGAACAGCGTGAGGATCGTCGACGGGCGAAGCCCCGGTTCGATCCGATCGGCGGCCTCCGGCATCAGCTCGCGCAGGCGCGCGAGGCCGGCCTCCGAGATCACGCCGCCCGGTGCGAACTCCTCGGGGGTCATGTCTCCGCGCGACGCGCGTTCCATCTCGCCGCGCGTGATCTCGATCTTGAAGTCGCGCTCGAGACAGAACACGATGTCGAGGAAGTCGAGCGACTCCGCGCCGAGGTCCTCCATCAGGATCGAATCGAGCTCGACGCTGTCGAGCGGACGACCGAGCGACTGCGCGACGATCTTGCGCACGGACTCGCAGATGTCCGCGTTCGAGTAGCGGGTGAGATCGGCTGCGGGTTCGCTCATGGCTTCATCTCCTCGTCTTCGATCCACTGCACGACGCGATCGATCGGCTTGCGACCACGCGACGGAGCCTCGCCGGCGGGATGGCCGATCGCGATCGCACCGACCATGCGCCACGGCGGTTCGATGGCGAGCAGCGCGTGGATGTCGTCCCTGGCGACCATCGGGCCGGCCATCATGCAGGCGCCGAGGCCTTCGGCGTGCGCCTGAAGCAACAGCGTCATGATCGCGGTGCTCGTCGAGACCAGCTCCGCCTGCATCGCCGACGCGGTCGAGAACTGCGCCGGATCGCCGCCGCCGGACGCGATGAGGTTCGCGATCAGATCCGGATACTCGCGGTACTGCGGGACGACGATCACCTGTGCGGCTGCGAGCGGCTCGTGGAAGAAGTCGCCGTAATCGCCGAAGTCCTCGGCGTGATGGCTCCTCGCGATGATCGCCTTCATCTCGGCGGTCCGCCGCGCGACGGCGCTCGCGATCTTCGCGCGCATCGCCGGCGAGCGTACGACCGCGAACCGCCACGGCTGGCGGTTGGTGCTCGACGGCGCGGTGATCGCACCTTCGAGCACGCGCACGAGCACGTCCTTGGCGACGGGCGCGGCGCTGAACGTGCGCACGCTGCGCCGCGAACGCAGCCACTCGAGCATCACGGGTCCGTTCATTCGAGCTTGAATCCTCCGTCGACGTTCCACACCTGACCGGTCACGTAGCTGGCGTCGCTCGAGCACAGGAACCCGACGACGTTCGCGACCTCCTCGGGGCGGCCGAGCCGCTTGACGAGGATGCGCCTCACGAGCTCGTCGGGTGCGATCGCCTGCAGCTCGGAGGTCATCGCGGTGTCGATGATGCCGGGCGCGACGGCGTTGACCCGGATCGACCGCGGTGCGAGCTCGACCGCGAGCGCGCGCGTGAACGCCTCGACCGCGCCCTTCGAGGCGGCGTAGTTGCTGTGGCCGCGGCCGGGCTGGCGCGCCGCGACCGACGACATCGTGACGATCGCTCCGCCGCGGCGCGACATCATCCGGCGCGCGGCCTCGCGGCAACACGCGACGACGCCGTACAGGTTCGTCGCGATCACGTCCGTGAAATCCTCGGGCGTGCTCGCGCCGAGCAGCGTGTCGCGCGTGATCCCGGCATTGCAGACGAGCGCGGACAGCGGACCGAGGTCATCGAGCGCGGCGAACATCGCCTTGACCGCGGCCGGATCGGTGACGTCGGCGCGGAATGCACGCGCCGTCGCGCCGGTCGCGGTCACGGCCGCGACGGCCTCGGCGGCCGCGGCGTCGTTCGCGCGAAAGTTCACCGCGACGGTGAAGCCACGGCGGCCGAGCTCGATCGCGATCGCGCGACCGATGCCGCGCGAGGCGCCGGTGACGAGCGCGACGGTCATCGCGGCACCTCGACGCGGACGCCCGACGCGAGCCCGGGCGCCGCGGTGTGCAGCCCGAGCGCGGCGCGCGCCGCCGTCGGTGTCGCCCGCGTCACCGGCGACAGCGGTCCCGCGTCGGCGTGTGCGAGCCCGGCGATCGGCGCCGCGGTGCTCGCGCGCAGCATCTCGGCGAGCGCGATCGCCTGGACGAGCGCGGTCGGCGCGCCGAC
>JBLMXA010000361.1:0-3503 GCA_050257515.1 Acidobacteriota bacterium
GCGACTGGCTGCTGCGATCGGGCGCGCCGCGCAGGACGATCGAGCTATAGCGCCGCGACCCAGCTGCGGATCGCGCGCTCGGCGGCGGGCAGGTTCGTGCGCACCAGCGCGTGCTGGCGGCTGAGCTCGATGCCGTGGTGGCGCTCGATCCGCCGCAGCAGCGCCCCGAGATCCTCGAGCGCCGGTATCTGCGCGAGCAGCCGGAAGTCGTCGCGGCCGTGGACGAACGGGATGTCGGTGATCCGGATCCACGACGCGTGACCCGCGTGACAGAACAGAAATCCCCACTCCTCGCTGAAGATCTCGACGCGGAAGCGCGTGTCCCTCGCCTCGTCGATCTCCTCGGCGGGCGGCGCATCGCCGGGCGCGAGCAGCACGGTCGCGTGCCAGCGCGTGAGCGTCGGCGCCGCGACACCACGCGCCACCAGCCACGTGCGCGCGGCGAGCATGCCGGCGGTGGTCGCCGCGCCGCCACTGCTCGCGAGCTCGCGGAGCCTCGCGTACGCACCCATGCGCGACACCTTCCACGAAGTCGCGCGGGCGATCCACTGTGCGAGACGAAAACTTTCGGGAGTCACGCCACCGCGGTGACGACGTGCGCGGACAGCGGCGAGCGACACGGTGCGTCGCCATACGTGCGCGCGAGCGCGGTGGTGACGCGCGCCTGGAACGCGTGGGCATCGATGCCGCGCTCGACGAGCTGGTCGTAGAGCGGGTTGCCGCGCACGAACCCGGTCGCGAGGTGCGAGGCCGACTCCGCCTCGCCGGTCTTGCCGACGGTCTCGATGCGCACGCTCGCGAAGCCGGCCGCGGCGACGAGCTCGTGCAGCGCGCGCGCGTCGTGCAGCGAGAACGGCCGCGCCATGAACGCCGGCGGATCGGCGGGCAGCTCGGCGTGCGCGAGCTCGTGGAGGAGCTCGCTCGCCGGGTTGCGCTCGAGCCGGTCCCACGTCGACAGCAGCAGCGTGCCGCCGGGCCGCAGCACGCGGCGCATCTCGCGCAGCGCGAGCGGCTGGTCGGGTACGAACATCAGGCCGAACTGGCAGGTCACCGCGTCGAAGCTCGCGTCGGAGAACGGCAGCGCCTGCGCGTCGGCAGCGCGAAACGACAGCCGCGCGTCCGCGGGCAGCAGCTGTCGCGCCTCGTCGAGCATCGGCTGGTTGAGATCGGTCGCGACGAGCTCGGCTTCGGGCGCGAGCGCGGCGAGCAGGTGGCGCGTGACGCGGCCGGTGCCCGCCGCGATCTCGAGCACGTGCCGCGTACCGGCGGGCAGGCGCGCCGCCACGTCGCGCGCGTACGGCTCGAACAGCACCGGGCCCATGTGGCGGTCGTAGAGCTCCGGGATCTTGCCGGCAAACCTGGTCATCGACGTCATGCTCAGCACCCAGCGTACACGTAGCCGGGCCGGTCGGGCGTGACGAGCTCGCGATCGCGGAGCACGATCGACAGCTGCGGGAACGCGCGGCAGCCGGCGTCGAAGCTCTTCCGGTCGTACTCGATCACGAGCACGTGGCTGCCATAGCCGGCGGTGTAGCTGTCGCACTCGCCGAACGCGTCGCACTCCTCGGCGACCGCGAAGTCGGTCGCGAGCTCGCGCTTGCGCGCGACGAGCTCGGCGGAGTTCTTCTGCGCCACGGGCAGCCCGGCGCCGTGCGCGTGCTCGGCGAACAGGCGCATCGCGGCGACCGCGTCGTCGGGGGTGATCAGGCCTTGCGAGCGCGTGTACGAGTCGAGGTTGTCGATCTCGATCGCGTTGAAGCCGGCCTGCTTGCAGCCGTCGATCCAGCCGTCGACGATCGCGGCGACCGCGGCGCGCTTGTCCGCGGTGCCGACGTCGATCAGCATCTCGTGCCACTGCGGGTCGACGACCGGGTTGCCGTCGCGATCGTGGAGGACGAGCTCGGGGTGCTGCGCCTGCCAGGACGCCGCCTCGCCGGGCTGGATCTGGAAGCCGTTGACGTAGCAGATCGTGAACATGCCGCTCGCCGGCGACGCGTTGCGGTCGCGCGACACGACCGTGACGCCATCGGGCGGTGGATACGCGCCGCCGAGCTGGTAGTCGAGCTTGGCGTTCGCGGGCGGCAGCGCGCTCGCCGGGATCGTGTCGAGCGGCTTGCTGCCGCCGCACGCCGCGAGCGCGACGCAGATGATCGGCGCGCGCGTCACGCTCAGGGCAGCGCGATCGACTTCACCGAGCCGGCCGTCATCGTGATCGACGTCGTCGGCGTGCCGAGGTACGTCTCGACGCTGCCGGCATGCGAGGCGGACACGCCGGTGACCGGGACGACGCACGCGTTGCTCGCCTGGAGCTGCAGCGTGCGCGAGCCGGTCGACGACTCGACGATCGTCGCGGTCAGCCCGCACGAGTCGTACGCGTCGCGCTGCTTCATCGCGTTGGCGATGTCGCGCTGCTGCAGCGTCTGGATCGGCGCCGGCGACAGCGCGTTGAACTTGCCCGCGACCGCGGCGACCCAGTCACCGTAGAGCGAGTGCGGCGGGAGCCCGGTGCCCGCGTTGTAGTCCGCGAGGTTCGGCTGGTGGAACATCAGCGGGTCGATGTCGCCGGTGAACAGGTACGACACGCCGATGTCGGTGTCCTTGTCGAG
The DNA here is from genome assembly GCA_050257515.1 of Acidobacteriota bacterium. GTDB lineage: Bacteria > Myxococcota_A > Polyangia > Haliangiales > Haliangiaceae > JABFXX01. The sequence goes on from JBLMXA010000361.1 coordinate 2,607, forward strand.
CACCTGCTCGTAGGTGAGCGTGCCGAACTGGGGGTAGTGGGTGTTGTACTCGTCGGTCTCGTTGTCCGGCGTCGCGACGTCGTAGAACACGTTCGTCGGGTGGCGCGGCACCTCGTAGATGCGCGGCTCGAGCGCGTTCGCCATGCCGACGTTGAACGACGGGTTCTTGCCCGAGTCGAGCGACGTGTTCGACACGACGTAACGGACGCCGGCCTGGAACAGGCCCTCCATCGCCGACAGCGTCGTCAGGCCCGAGACGTCGGGCGTGACGAGCTCGGTCTTGTTGAAGCCGCTCAGCTTGTCGTTGTTGGCGAGCTTGATGTTCTTGTTCGCCTCCGTGTACGCGGCGCTCTGCAGCATGGCGTCCATGTTTTCGTGGTCCCACGTGTGCGACAGCCACAGGAACGACCGCTTGTACTTGAGCGCCTGGGCGAGCAGCGTGGTGTCGGCGTACTCGGTCGTCTTCGTGCCGATGCCGTTGAACGCGAACACCGGGCTGAACGAGGAGCCGGACGGCAGCGCCTGGCGGAAGCTGTCCTCCCACGTGACGAGCGAGCTGATGTCCGTGCCGGTGATGCGGAACTGCACGCTGCCGTCGTTGTTGTGGATCGCGGCGATCCACATGTCGTCGTCGATGAACATGTCGTCGACCTGCGCCGTGAGGTACGCGCGCTTCTTGCCGAGGAACACGCCGCCGGTGACCCAGCGCACGAGGTCGTACTCGAGCAGCCACGAGTGCGTGAGGTACGGGCTCTGATCGAACGTCGAGACGACCGCCTGGCGGCCGTCGGCGAACGTGTGGAGCGCCATCATCACGTTCCCGGCGGCGTCCTCGAGCAGAGGCGTGGTCGAGGTGTCGGCGAGCTGCGTCTGATAACCGTAGGCGTCGCGCACCGG
>JBLMXA010000362.1:0-3235 GCA_050257515.1 Acidobacteriota bacterium
CGAGGCGGTGCTGCGCGCGTCGGCGATGACCGCGGCGCTCGGCCTCGAGCTGCTCGAGCGCGGCCCGCTCGAGCTGTCGCGCCTGCCGCGGCAGTACGTGCGCGCGGTCGACAGCGTGCTGTCCGGCGCCGCGCGGCTCGTGCTCCACAAGTGGTGCGAGGCGAGCCAGGCCCAGCTCGGCGACGACCTGACGCACCTCGCGTCGCTCGCGCCGGGCGAGCTCGCGGGGGTCGAGTGACGCTGCCGACGATCCTCGACACGATCCTCGCGAAGAAGCGCGAGGAGGTCGCCGAGCTGCACGCGCATACGCGGCCCGCTCACGTCGATCGCGAGCCGAAGCGGTCGCTGATCGCGGCGCTGCGCCGGCCCGCGGGCGCGCCGGTGCGCGTGCTCGCCGAGATCAAGCGCGCTTCGCCGTCGGCCGGGCCGATCCGCCCGGGCGCCGACATCGCGGCGATCGCGTGCGAGTACGCCGACGCCGGTGCCGCCGCGCTGTCGGTGCTCACCGATCGCGACTTCTTCGATGGCGACATCACGTTCCTCGGCGTCGCGAGGCGCGCGGCCGGCGTGCCGATCCTGCGCAAGGACTTCCTGATCGATCCCGAGCAGGTGACCGAGGCGGTGATGTACGGCGCCGACGCCGTGCTGCTGATCGTCGCCGCGCTGCCGGGCGCGCAGCTCGCCGAGATGCTCGAGGCGGTGCGCACCAGCAAGCTCGAGGCGCTCGTCGAGGCCCACACGCTCGGCGAGGCCGAGATCGCCCTCGCCGCCGGCGCGACGCTGATCGGCGTCAACCACCGCGACCTCCACACGTTCGCGATCGACATGTCGCTCACCGTGCAGATCGCGAAGCGTGTCCCCTCGGACGTGGTGCTGGTCGCGGAGAGCGGGATCAAGACGGCCGCCGACGTGCGCCGGATGGGCGACGCCGGCGCGCACGCGGTGCTCGTCGGCGAGGCGCTGATGCGCGCGCCGTCGCCGGGCGCGGCGCTGCGGGAGCTGCTCGCGTGAGCGCGGCGCGCATCAAGATCTGCGGCGTCACGCTCGCCGACGATGCCGCGCGCGTCGCCGCTGCCGGGGTCGACTTCGTCGGCCTCAACTTCTGGCCGAAGTCGAGGCGCTACCTCGCGCCGGAGCGCGCGCCGATCGTCGCGGCGGCCGCGCGCGGTGCCGGCTCGCCCAAGCTGGTCGGCGTGTTCGTCGACGCGTCGATCGAGGACATCCAGGCGGTGTGCGCGGTCGTCGAGCTCGACGTGATCCAGCTCCACGGCGACGAGTCGCCCGACGAGGTCAAGCAGGTCTCGCTCGCGGTGTACCGCCCGGTGTGGAAGGCGCTCGCGGTCGCCGGCGCGCGCGACCTCGAGCACCTCGACGTGTGGCCCGCCGACGCGCTGCTGCTCGACGCGCCGGCGGTGCGTGTCAGACACGCCCGGCCGGACCTGGCTACGGAGTTGGCGCCCGGCCGCGCCGGCGCCGGCGCGCGCTTCGATCACGGCCTCGCGCGCGCCGCCCGCACGCGCTACCCGCAGCGCAACTTCATCCTGGCCGGCGGCCTCGATCCGACGAACGTCGCCGCCGCGGTCGCGCTGGTCGAGCCGTGGGCCGTCGACGTCGCGAGCGGCGTCGAGGCCGCGCCGGGCATCAAGGACGCCGCGAAGCTCGCCGCGTTCGTCGCCGCCGTGCGCGGGTAGCCGCCGGCAACGTCCGGCACGCGGCGAACGCGGTCGCGCCGCGTGCGGTCGTACCCGTCATGCGTGCCGGTGCCATGCTCGCGGTGCTCGCGATCAGCCGCGTGGCCGCCGCCGACGGCGCGATCGAGCCGAGCGACTCGCGCGAGGCGGCGATGCGGTACGACTTCCGCCCCGTTCGCAGCGACGAGCTCGGGCTGCGCTGGCGGCTCGACGCGATCGCGGCGGGGCTCGCGTCGACCGGCAGCGACACGCAGCTGGCCGCGGCCGGCAGCGTCGGCGCGCTGGTCGGCGTCACCGCGAGCCCCGACTGCGATCTCGTGTCGCTCGGCGGTCAGCTCGCGATGCGCACCGACGATCGCGTGCTCGCGGCGACGCAGACCGCCTCGCTGTGCCTGCTCGGCGGTAGTGGCAAGCCGCCGAGCGACGGTCACATCTCGATCGATCATCGCCTCGAGTGGAGCGTGCGCCCGCGGCTGCTCGCGCCGTTCCGGCTGCGTCCGGGCTACCAGCGCCGCGAGACGGTGGGCCTGGACTTCGCCGGCTCGCACGTGCCGTTTCACGAGCGCGGCCCGCAGTCGGCCGTGCCGAACACCGAGTGGCTGCGCGGCGGCGAGCTCCGGCTCGAGACCGAGGTCGGCTGGTCCGATACCGGCGGCCCGGCCGACGTCCGCATCATGTTCGACGTCATCGAGTTCCGCGAGTATCGCAAGGACTACCCCGACGGACCGCCGCTCACGATCGCGGTGCTCGCGCCGCGGCTCGACGCGCTGGTGCTCCCCGGCGACGCGCTCGATCGCACGAACGCCGGGCTCGCCGCGGATCTCGCGCGCGTCGAAGGCGTGCGCGTCGGCGACGTCAGGCTCGGCGGGCGGCTCGGCGGCCGCGTCGCGGTCCAGTCACGCGGCCAGCGGGCGACGTACGCGCAGCAGGCCAACGTCGTCGGCGAGGCCGGCGTCTCGGCCGAGCACGACCTCGCGCCGGACTTCACGATGCGGCTCGCGGGCGACCGCCGCAGCTGGCCGGCGTTCGACACCCGCCTCGTCGTCGACGATCGGGCGACGTGGTCGCTCGCCTACGCGCGCGAGCCGTTTCGCGCGCACCTCGATCTGTTCGCGGCGCGCACCCATGTCCTCGACATCGGCGCGCGCAAGGACTTCACGATCGGCGGCGCGGTCGCCGATGCCGATCTCGACGTCGGCAAGGGCTTCTCGCTCGGGCTCCACAGCGAGGCAGGCCGCTCGGTGTACGCGCTCGGCGCGATCCTCGACCAGCCGCGGTGGGCGAGCGAGACGATGCTCATGCTCGCGACCCACGCGGGCAGTCACTGAACCGCGTCGCTGCGGACGTCGTCCGCCGTGCCGAACACGCCGTCCTCGCCCGCGGACACGACGAGGATCGCGACCGGCGACGCGCACAGCAGGCGATACGTGCCGCCCCACGGATCCTGGTCGCCCTGGTGATCCATCCACGGCACGAGGTCGGTCACGCTCGCCGGGCACTCGCCCGGATGCCGTGTGGCCCACCTGGGGAACGCCTTGTACGCG
>JBLMXA010000363.1:0-6884 GCA_050257515.1 Acidobacteriota bacterium
CGGTGTCGACGTCGCTGCTCGAGGCCGGCGTCGCCGACATCCTGACCGATCCGATCGACGACCTCGCGATCACGCTCGCGCTGCGCCACGTCGCGTCGCGGCCCCGCCGCCCGCAGGCCGCGTCCACCGCGCCGTCGCTCGTCGGTGACGGCGCGGTCATGCAGAAGCTGAAGGCGCTGATCCGGGCGGTCGCCCCCTCGCGCACGACCGTGCTGGTGACCGGCGAGAGCGGCACCGGCAAGGAGCTGGTCGCGCGCGCGATCCACGATGGCTCACCGCGTCGCGAGCGCCGGTTCGTCGCGTTCAACTGCGCCGCGATCCCGGCGGCGCTGCTCGAGAGCGAGCTGTTCGGCCACGTGCGCGGGGCGTTCACCGACGCCGTGCGCGACAAGCCGGGGCTGTTCGAGGAGGCCGACGGCGGCACGCTGTTCCTCGACGAGGTCGGCGAGCTGCCGCTGCCGCTGCAGGCCAAGCTGCTGCGCGCGCTGCAGGAATCGGAGATCCGCCGCGTCGGCGACACCACCCCGGTCAAGGTCGACGTCCGTCTGGTCGCGGCGACCTTGCGCGATCTCGCCGGCGACGTCGCCGAGGGGCGGTTTCGCGAGGACCTGTTCTACCGGTTGAACGTCGTGCCGGTCCACGTGCCGCCGCTGCGCGACCGCGCCGAGGACATCCCGCAGCTCGCGCGGTTCTTCGCGGTGCGTCACGCCGAGCGCCACCAGCGCAGCGTCGAGCTGTCGGAGCACGCGCTCGCCGCGCTCGCCCGCCAGCCGTGGCCGGGCAACGTCCGCGAGCTCGAGAACGTCATCGAGCGCGCGCTCGTGCTGTCCGACGGACCGGCGATCGATCACGAGTTCCTCGGTACCGTCATGGCGGTCAAGCCCGAGGCGGCCGCGGCCGACGACGGCGACCTGTCGATCAAGCGGGCGACCCGCTCGCTCGAGCAGGAGCTCATCCGGCGGGCGCTCGGCGTGACCCAGGGAAACCGCACCAACGCCGCCAAGCTGCTGGAGATCAGCCACCGGGCCCTGCTCTACAAGATGAAGGAGTACGGAATCTCCTGACACCTTTGAGCGGGGGAGTTTTTGGAGATCTCCCGGCGACGTGACAAAATTTTAGGCCGTGGCGAAACAGTTGATCGGGCTGGACATCGGCTCTTCGAGCGTGAAGGCCGTGCAGCTCAAGAAGAAGGGGGCGACCTGGGCGCTGCAGGCGTTCGGCATGCAGCCCCTCGTGCCGCAGACGATCGTCGACGGTACGATCATGGATCAGGGCGCGGTCAGCGACGCGATCCGCCAGCTGTGGAGCCGGCTGAAGCTCAAGCAGAAGGACGTCGCGCTCGCGATCGCCGGCCACTCCGTGATCATCAAGAAGATCGCGGTGCCGATGATGCGGCCCGACGAGCTCGCCGCGAACATCCGCAACGAGGCCGAGCACCACATCCCGTTCGGACGCGACGACGTCGAGATCGACTATCAGGTCACGAACCCGCAGACGCCGAGCGGCCAGACCGAGCTGCTGCTCGTCGCCGCGAAGAAGGAGGTCGTCTCCGACTACGTGCAGGTGGTGCGCGACGCCGGGCTCACGCCGAGCGTCGTCGACGTCGCGGCGTTCGCGGGCCAGAACGGGTTCGCGCTCAACTTCCCGACGAACCCGCAGGAGACGGTCGTGCTGATCAACATCGGCGCGGCGATCTCGAACATCAACATCGTGCGCAACGGCGTGTCGCTGTTCACGCGCGACGTCACGATCGGCGGCAACGCGTTTACCGAGGAGATCCAGAAGCAGCTCGGCATCGCGGCGGACGAGGCGGAGGCGTACAAGGTCGGTGGCACGCAGACCGAAGACGGCGTCGTGCCGCAGGAGGTGCTGCACACGATGGAGGGCGTGTCCGAGGTCATGGCGGGCGAGTTCCAGCGCTCGCTCGACTTCTTCCTCGCGACGACCGCCGACGCGAACGTGACACGCATCGTGCTCGCCGGCGGCAGCTCGAAGGTGACGTCGCTGCACCGCGCGATCGAGCGCCGCTCGCGCCTGCCGCTCGAGGTCGCCGACGCGTGGCGGCGCGTCGAGATCGATCCGACGCTCGACCGCACGTACCTGTCGGCACACTCGCCGGAGGCGCTCGTCGGCGTGGGCCTCGGCATGCGCGTGCAAGGCGACGGCAAGATCAACCTGTTCGCCGCGAAGCGCGCGAAGCTGCGCGTGTCGACGAGCGAGCCCGGCATGCGCGAGGTCGCGATCGGCGCGGCGTCGCTCGTCGGCGTCGCGGCGGTCGTGTTCTTCGCGGTCGACCAGCCCAAGCGCGGCCACCTCGCGGATCTCCGCCACTCGAACGCGGATCTCCAGAAGGAGATCGACCAGAAGACCAAGGACCTCGACGGCTACGCGGAGCTGAAGAAGCTGACCGAGGAGGCCGACGAGCGCGCGAAGTCGATCAACCGGCTGCTCAACGCGAAGATCATCCCGGCGAACGTGCTGCACGAGCTCGGCGAGATCCTGACGACCGGCCACAGCCCGACGATGACCGAGGAGATGGCGCGCAAGGTCGGCAACGGCCCCGAAAGCGATCCGAACAAGAAGTACGACCTGACGTGGGACCCGTCCCACGTGTGGCTGCTGTCGTACAAGGACGACAAGGGCGAGTTCACGCTCGAGGGCGGCGCGCAGGCCGAGGCCGACATCACGCAGCTCGCGAAGCGGCTCGCGGCGTCGGTGTACTTCTCGAACGTCTCTCCATCGCGTGAAGAGCGCGTCGCCGATCGCGAGAGCGGCATCGGCTACTACCACTTCACCATCACCGGAAAGGTGGCCTACTGATGGCGGCCCTGGCTGACTTCGCGCGCATGCCGACGCAGCGCAAGGTGCTGGTGTTCGTCGTGATCGGCCTCGCGCTCGGCGGGCTCTACTACCAGTTCTCGTTCAAGGGGCTCAAGGCCGACATCGACGAGGCCGAGGCCCAGCACGGCGCGAAGGTCGCGCTGAACAAGAAGCTCGATTCCGACAAGGAAGACTTCAAGGTGCTCAAGCTGCGCAACTGCCAGCTCAAGCGGATCATCGACGAGAACCAGACCGCGCTGCCGACCGAGGCCGAGCTGCCCGCGTTCTTCGAGACGCTGAACCGCAAGGTGCTCGAATCGGGCGTCGAGGTTCGCAAGTGGCAGCAGGAGAAGGAAGAGCCGGTCGAGAGCTTCATCAAGGTGCCGGTGCAGATCGAGCTGACCGGCTCGTACATGCAGATCAAGAAGTTCTTCGCGTCGCTGATCGAGAAGCGCAAGAAGTCGGGCAACGCCACGCAGGCGACGGCGACCGACACCGGCTGCAACTCGGGGCCGATCGAGGAGCACGATCGCATCGTCTCGATCGAGAACCTGAACCTGACGAACCCGACGGTCGTGAACCACGAGATCGTGCTGACCGCGAAGTTCACCGCGGCGACCTACCGCAAGGAAGAGGCGCCGGATCAGACGACGCCGGGCGCGCCGCCGCAGGTCAAGAAGGCGCCGCCGCCCGCCGCCGGCGCGCCGATGCCGCCCGCGGCCACGCCGCAAGGCGCGAAGGTGCGCACCGAGAAGGCGATGGACAAGGACGATTCGCGCACGAAGAACGCGCCCGGCGTGCAGGACGGCAGCGCGAAGCTCAAGGGAGGCATCTGATGCGCACCTCCATCCTGCTCGCGATCGCGCTGCTCGCGGCATGCGGTAACGACGCCCCGCGTCCGCCGGCGCGTGGCGGCGGCGCGCAGGCGGCCGCGAAGGGCGGCGCCGCGGGCAAGAACGCGAAGGACAGCAAGAACAAGCTGCAGCCGCGCATGCACGCCGAGGACAAGGTGCTGTGCCCGGTGCCGGACAAGCCGACCGGGCCCGAGTGCAAGCCCGACACTCCGACGTGCGACGTCGGCACGTATTGCCTGCAGGTCGCCGCGAACAAGTTCAGCTGCGAGCCGTGTCCGGAGCGCGACAGCATCCGTCACGAGTTCAAGGACCGCGACTTCGTGTCCGACGCGAGCGCCGATCACGGCCGCGATCCGTTTCAGTCGTTCGTGATCATCCCACGCGATCTGTTCAAGACGCAGGAGAAGCCGACCGAGGTCGGCCCGTGCACGCGCGCCGACCAGTTCGTGGCGCCGAACTACAGCTACCAGGAGCTCAAGCTGGTCGGCATCGTCGCCCAGGGCACCCAGCGCAAGGTGCTGATGATGGCCGGCAACAAGGGCCAGATCATCAAGCGCGGCGACTGCGTCGGCAAGGAGAAGGCGGTCGTCAAGGACATCGGCACCGGGTACGTCACGTTCCTCATCAACCCGAACGCCGACAACGAGAACGCGCCGAAGCGCCCGCCCGAGGAGCACTCGGTCCAGCTGCACCCCAACGGCCTCGAGATGGAGGTCACCCAGCCGGATCTGGGCCCCGCGCCCGCCAGCGGTCCGACCGTGGCCCCGCCGACGGTTCCGCCCCCGTCGAACATCGCGCCGCCCGCGCCGAGCGCGGCCCCGACGGTCGCGCCGCCGAAGCCTTGATCGAAAATTTGTGATCCACGCGGATCGCGGGCGACAATTTTTGTTGCCACGCGGATGACCGCCGGCAGAACGCGTCTTGCGAGACGCAGCGCCGGTCGTCTGCCCGCGTGCAGGAGTCGACATGACCATGAGACCGAGGACCTGGATCGCCACCGCTGCCGTGATCGCGGCCGTGAGCGCATCGTCGATCGCACGTGCCGACCGGAACGAAGTCCGCGCGGTGACGTTCGACGAGGACAACGGTGTCACGCGCGTGCACGTGCGCGGAGCGACGACGCCGACGTTCACGGTGTACAAGCTCGAACGCCCGAGTCGCGTCGTCATCGATCTGCCGCAAGCGCGGCTCGCGGACACACTGCGCGGTCACGACAGCGCGGCCGTGTTCACGCCGAGCACGTGGGCGGTGTCGACGATCGCGGCGCAGCAGCTCGACGACGGCGCCGCGCGCGTGATCGTCACGCTCGCGCGCCCGGGCCGCTACGACGTCAAGACCGACGGCAACGAGCTCGTCGTGTTCGTCATGCCGCGCGATCCGGCGCCGAAGACCGCGAGCGCGGCGGATCTCGCCGCGGCGCAGGCCGAGGCCGATCGCCTGCGCAAGGTCGCCGCCGAGCAGGCGGCGCGCGCCGAGGCGGCGCAGCGCGCGGTCGAGGACGCGAAGCGGATGCAGCAGCAGAGCGCGGCGAACGCCGCGGATGTCGCGCGCGCGAAGGCGGAGGCCGCGAAGGCGGCCGCGGACGCCGGCGCGGCGCATCGCGCGGCAGCGCAGGCGCAGGCCGAGGCCGAGCGCGCCAAGCAGGACGCGGCGACGAACCAGGCCGCCGCCGAGCAGGCGCGCCGCGATGCCGATGCGGCGAAGCGCGATGCGGCGACGAGCCAGGCGCAGATCGCGCAGGCGCGCCGCGATGCGGAGGCCAAGCGCCTCGAGGCCGAGGCGGCCAAGCACGACGCCGACGTCAAGCGGGCCGAGGCCGAGGCAGCCCGGCGCGATGCCGCGGCCCGGCTCGCCGACGCCGAGCACAAGAACGTGGAGGCGCGCGCGGAGGCCGAGCAGGCGCGGCGCGAGGCCGCGGCGGGGCACGCCGAGGCCGAACAGGCGAAGCGCGATGCCGCGGCCAAGCTCGCGGAGGCCGAGCAGGCGAAGCGCGAGTCGGTCGCGCAGCTCGCGGAGGCCGATCAGGCGCGGCGCGAGGCGGCGGCCAAGCTCGCCGACGCCGAGGCGGCCCGGCGCGAGGCCGCGGCGAAGCTCGCGGAGGCGGAGGCCGCGAAGCGTGATGCCGCGACGAGCCAGGCGCAGATCGCGCAGGCGCGGCGTGACGCCGAGACCAAGCGCGCGGAGGCCGAGCAGGCGAAGCAGGACGCGGCCGCGCGGCGCGCGGAGGTCGATCAGGCGCGGCGCGAGTCGGCGGCGCGGATCGCGGAGGCCGAGCAGGCCAAGCGCGAGGCCGCGGCGCGGGTCGCGGAGGCCGAGCAGGTCAAGCGCGATGCGGCGGCGAAGCTCGCCGAGGCGGAGCAGGCCAAGCGCGAGGCGGCGGCCAAGCTCGCCGAGGCCGCGGCGGCGCGCCGCGACGCGCAGATGACGCAGGCGCAGATCGCGCAGGCGCGGCACGACGCCGACACCAAGCGCGCGGAGGCCGAGCAGGCCAAGCAGGAAGTGGCCGCGCGCCGCATCGAGGCGGAGCAGGCCAGGCGCGATGCCGCCGCGAAGCTCGCGGAGGTCGAGCAGGCGCAGCGCGAGGCCGCCGCGCGGCGCGCGGAGATCGTCGCGACGAAGGACGCGCTCGCGAAGTCGCGCGCGGAGACCGACGCGGCGAAGGACGAGCTCGCGAGGTCGCGCGCGGAGACGACACAGGCGCGCGCCGATGCCGCGCAGGCCAAGACCGAGGCCGCGCGCGTGAAGGCCGACGCCGACGCGGCGCGCGCCGCAGCCGCTGCCGACAAGCGGCAGGCCGAGGCCGATCGCGCGAGCGCCGAGGCGGCGCGCGCGCAGGCCGAGAAGATGATGAAGGACGCGCGGTCGCAGCTCGCCGCGATCGAGAAGAAGGCGGCGGCCGCGCAGCAGCTCGAGGACAAGGCGCGCATGGCGCACGCCGCGGCGCAGGCGCGGGAGGAGGCCGCGCGCGACAGCGAGGCGCAGGCGATCCAGGAGCGCGAGGCGGCCGAGCTCGCCGCGAAGCGCGCGCAGGACGCGCGCGATCGCGCGGCGGCCACGGATCGCGCGAAGCTCGTGGCGGACGCACGCGCCGCCGAGGACCGCCTCGCCGCGGCGTGCGCCATGCGCGCCTTGTCCTCGAGCTGCTGCGCGGCCGCCGCCTTCTTCTCGATCGCGGCGAGCTGCGACCGCGCGTCCTTCATCATCTTCTCG
>JBLMXA010000364.1:0-2819 GCA_050257515.1 Acidobacteriota bacterium
CGACGCGGCGCCCGCACCCGAGCCACCCGCGGGCGACACGATCGTGATCAGCGTCGACACCAAGCCGGCCGGCGCCCACGTGCTCGTCGATGGCGACGATCGCGGCGTGACGCCGGTCGACGTGCGCGTGCCGAGTGGGTGCGGGTGCGGCGGCCGCGTGATGGCCGCGCGTGCGCAGCATGTAGCCGATGCCGGCGCCCGCGATGATCGCGACGGACAGCACGCCGAGCGCGAGCCACCGGCCGCGGCGCCGCGCCGACGGCTTGGTCTGCGCGCGCGAGTCGTTGCCGGTCGGGATACGCACCGCCGACAGCGGCGTCGCCGAGATGTGGCTGACCTGCGGCACGTCGACGCCCTCGTCGACCTCGGCACGCAGCAGCTCGCCGAGGTCCCCGCCCTCGCGCACGCGTGCGAGCAGCTCGCGCTTCTCGGCGACGCGATCGCCGAACAGGCGAGCGAGCTTGGACGCGAGCGCCTCGTGCGGATCGCCCTCGAGCCCGAGCTCCTGCATCGCGGCGATCAGCTCGTCGCGCATCTCGGCGGCGCTCGCGTAGCGCTGTTTCGGATCGCGGGCGAGCGCGCGCGTGCAGATCCGCTCGAGGCACAGCGGGTAGCCCTCGACCTCGCGCGTCGGCGCGGGGATCGGCTCGTCGCAGATCGCCTTCATCACCTGCAGCTCGTTCGGCCGCTTGAACAGCCGGCGCAGCGTCGTCAGCTCGTAGAGCACGGTGCCGAGCGAGAACAGGTCGCTGCGCCGATCGAGCGCCTCGCCGCGGCACTGCTCGGGCGACATGTACGCGTACTTGCCCTTGACCTGGCCGCTGGCGGTCTGCGTCAGCCGGTGCGCCGCGGTCGCGACGCCGAAATCGAGCAGCTTGACGTCGCCGCCATAGGTGACGAACACGTTCTGCGGCGACACGTCGCGATGCACGAGCTCGAGCCGGCGGCCGTGCTCGTCGGCGAGCTCGTGCGCGGCGTGCAGACCGTCGCACACCTCCGCGATCAGCCACGCGACGAGCCCGTAGGAGATGCGCTCGTTCTTCCTGACCAGGCGGCGCGACAGACCGGCGAGGTTCTCGCCGACCAGGTACTCCATCACGAGGAACAGATCGGTGCCGACCTGTCCCAGCTCGTACACCTCGACGAGGTTCGGGTGCTTCGCGAGCGCGCCGATCCGCGCCTCGTCGACGAACATCGACACGAAGCTCGCCTGGCGCGCGAGGTGCGGCAGGATGCGCTTGATCACGACCGGCCGTCCGGACGGCTCCTTGCCCAGGAACAGCTCCGCCATCCCTCCGGTCGCGATGTATCCGACGACGCTGTGCCGCCCGATCTGCTTGGGGAGGGGCGCCGGCTTGGGCTCGGCCCCGGCCATGATACCTTCGAGTATAGCCGAGCCATGCTGCGGGGTTCCCTGGTTTTCGCCACGATGCTCGCGGCGGCATCGCTCGCGCGGGCCGAGCCGAGCCCGCGCGCGCAGGCGCTGGCGCTCGCCGACGACAGCGAGCGCGCCTACAAGGCCGGCCAGTTCGAGAAGGCCGCGGCCCTGCTGCGCAAGGCGCACGACCGGTATCCGGAGCCGATCCTGCTCTACAACCTCGGCCGCGCGCTCGAGGGGATGGGCGACCAGCAGGGCGCGATCGACTCGTACGAGCAATATTTGCACGATGCCAAGCAGATCGACGATCGGCCCGCGATCGAGCGGCGGATCGCGACGCTCAAGGCCCAGCTCGAGAAGCAGCGCCAGGACGAGGAGCTCAAGGCGCAGCAGGAGAAAGAGCGACAGGAGCAGGAACAGAACGCCAAGGCCCAGGCCGAGAAGGATCGGCTCGCCGCCGAGCAGGCGGAGAAGGACCGGCTCGCCCGCGAGCAGGCGGAGAAGGACCGGCTCGCCCGCGAGCAGCAGCAGCACCTGCCACCTCCACCCCCACCTCCCCCCACCGACGATCGCTCGGACGTCGAGCGGTTCGGCCCGTGGGTGACGCTCGGCGCCGGCGGCGCGCTGCTCGTCACCGGCGCGCTGTTCGGCTGGCGCGCGTCGAGCAACCACGACGACGCGGTCGGCCAGCCGGTCCAGCTCATCGCGCAGCAGCTGCAGGACTCCGCCGAGACCGACGCGACGATCGCGAACGTGATGTTCGTGCTCGGCGGCGCCGCGGCGATCGGCGGCGGCATCTGGGAGTACGTCGAGTGGCAGCGCGGCGATCGCGCCCCGACGACGGGGGCGCGCCTCAAGGTCGCGCCGAACGGCCTCGCGGTGGAGTGGCTGTGGCGATGACCGAGGTGAATCGATCTTCGCGCCCGCAGCGAAGCGAGGACGCGAACACCTTACGGCGAGGGAATGCCGCGAAGCGGCGGAGGGCGGCGCTCGCGCTCGTGCTCGCCGCCGGCTGCTCGGTGCCGGCGGTGTCGCTCGACGGCAAGGACTGCGAGATGGGCAAGTGCGCCGCCGGCTACACGTGCAACACGGCGACGAACAAGTGCCGGCTCGAGATCGATGCCCCGCAGCACGACGCGCCGAACGCGAGCTGCCTGGGCAGCGCGCCCGGGACGGCGATCTTCTCCGATCCGTTCGACGGCGCGCTCGACTTCGCGACCGTCGGCGGCACGTGGTCGCAAGCGGGCGGCCAGCTCTCGCAGACCGATCCGGCGTCGGGGCTCGCGTTCGCATACACGATGAACGCCGCGGCGAACGTGCCGACGTATCGCGTCGTGTCGACGATGACCGGCATGACGCCCGGCACCGCGATGGGCATCGCGATCCGCATCATCGGCGGCAACAAGGCCCGCTACGACTGCCTGTGGGAGCCGGGGACGAC
>JBLMXA010000365.1:0-7559 GCA_050257515.1 Acidobacteriota bacterium
CGGCGGCATCGGCTGGATCTTCGTGACGCGCGGTACCGTGCTCGCGAACCAGCTGATCGACTCGTTCAAGCCCGGCGGCATGGGCGACGCGACGCTCGCGTCGCTGTCGCGGATCACGCAGCGCTTCGGCTACACGCACGAGCAGCTCGTCGATCGCGCGCGCTCGCTCGCGGGCGAGGCAGCGGCGCGCGCGGCCGGCATCGCCGAGGCGATCGTGTCGGCGACGGGCGGCGCGCTGCTCGGGCTGTTCTTCGCGATGCTGTCGATGCACTACATCCTCATCCACTGGCAGGCCGTCGCGCGACGCGCGCAGGAGAGCTCGCCGCTGCGCCCCGAGTACACCGCGGCGCTGTTCGCCCAGTTCCGCGAGGTCGGCCGCAGCACGCTGCTCGGCGCGATCGGCACCGGCCTCGCACAGGGCGTGCTCGCGGCGATCGGGTTCTGGATCGCCGGCGTGCCCGAGCCGGCGTTCTTCGGCGCGGCGACCACCGTCGCGTCGTTCGTGCCGGCGGTCGGCACGCTGCTCGTGATCATCCCCGTGTCGACCGTGCTCGCGCTGGTCGGCCATCCCGGCCACGCGCTGATCGCGAGCATGTGGGGGTTCACCGTCGTGATCGGCGTGTGCGACTACATCATCCGGCCGATGCTCGTGCGCGGCGAGGGCAAGACGCCGACGCTCGTCACGTTCGCGGCGCTGTTCGGCGGGCTCGAGGTGTTCGGCCTCAAGGGCCTGATCCTGGGGCCGGTGCTGATGGCGCTCGCGCTCGCCGTGCTGCGCCTGTACGCGGCGGAGACGCGAGAACGCCGGCGGGCCGCGATGCCGGACGCGATCCCGTGAGCCTCAGCCGGCGTGCGCCTTCGGCGCCGAGGGCTGCTTCGCCGCCTGCGGCTTCGCCGGCGCCGCCGCTGGCTCGGGCTTCTTGACGAGCTTGTCGCGCGCCGCGCCGACGACGTCGTCGAGGCGGCTCTTGTCGGCGAGCACGGCGCGCGGCGACGCGCGGTCGTGCACCCAGTAGGAGCTGCCGTCGGCGATCAGATCGACGATCACCGGCGCCGGCGTGCTCGCCGCCGCCTTGCGCGTGATCGTGAGCGTCGCGGTCGGCTTGCTCGCGTCGCGCTTCGGATCCGCCGGCGACGACAGGTCGATCGCCGCGGCCGCGTCGACGATGCGATCGATCGCCGCGGTGTCGAGCGTCTCGCCCTTCGCGAGCTCGATCGGCTTGCCGGCGAGCGCCGCCTTCCAGTGGTCGCCGTCGCGCTCGAGCTCGAGCGAGCTGCCGTCGTGATCGATCGTCAGCTTCTGGATGTCGTCCTTCTTGACCTCGAGGTACCGCGTGTCGACCCAGTCGCGCGGCTTGTCGCCGATCGACCACGCGTCGAGGCCCGACACCGCGTAGACGCGCGCGTCGCCGCCGAGCCGCACCGCGGTGCGCCGCGCCCCCGCGGACGTGCCGATGTAGATCGTGAGCGGCTTGCCGTCGAGCGTCAGCACGAGCTTGCGCTCGAACTCGCCGTCGTCGACGTGCAGCTGCTTGTGGCGGCTCGCCTGCGTCGCGATCGGCGCATCGGCGGCGGCCTTCGCGAGCGACGCGAGCAGGTCGTTGACCTTGGTGTCGCGCACCGGATAGTCGAAGCTCGACGCGACGACCCAGCTCGTGCCCTGCCGCGCGAGATCGATCGGCTTGCCGTCGGCCTTCGCGACCACCTCGACCTTCGTCACCTTCGCCGCGTCGAACCCGGCGAGCAGCGGCTGCGCCTTGCGCGCGCCGGTGTCGTCGCTGCGGGTGAGCATGACGACCGCGAGCGCGAGCTGCACGGCGAGCAGCCCGATCAGGATCTTGTGAAACCGCGTGAGCATCATCCCACCTCCATCGGGGCGATCGAGCGGCGCCGCAGGTACGCGCCGCCGACGACGAGCACGAGCCCGGCGAACGCGATCGCGAGGTTCGCCATCCGCCAGCGGTCGCGCGAGTCCGGTCCGATCGTGAGCGCGCGCGCCGCGTCGTTGTGGCTGCGGATCGACAGCAGATCGGTATCGGCGAGCGACCAGTCGACCGCGTTGTGCACGAGCTCGAGGTTCGAGGTCGCGAGCTCGGAGTCGAGCTGCTGCGCCATCCCGAGCACGTCGTCCGACACGAACGCCGACGATCCGAACACGACGAGCCGCGTGTCGGGCGGCGAGTGCTCGAGCAGCCGCGGCGCGTCCTTCGCCTTGTCCTTGTCGGGCTTGGGCGCGCCGCTCGCGAACCCACCGGTGACCGCGACCGCCAGCACCTCGCTGGCCTGCTTGCCGGCGGGCGGCGGGAACCCCGAGCCGGGGTACTTCGCGAAGCTCGGCTCGACGTCGACCGACGTGCTCTTCCATGCGTCGCTCGACGACCGCAGCAGCACCTCGACCTTGCGCGTGTCATCGCCGACCTTCGCGTCGGCGTTCACCGGCGACGCCCAGTGCATCACCGAGCCGACGAGGCCGTTCGTGATCATGCTGTCCTGCGCGAGCTGGTCGCCGTCCATCTTGACGAAGTACGGGTAGGCGAGCTGGTGCAGCTCGCGCACGACGAGCCCGTTGCCGAGCTGGCGGTTCTCGGGCACCGGGAACGAGTCGCTCTTGGTGTCCATCACCAGCTCGTCGCCGAGCGTGATGCCCCACTTGCCGAACAGGTCCTCGAGCCCGGTCTTGACCTTCTCGACCATCAGACCCTCGGCGGGCGCGAGCCGGTAGCGGCCGGCGAGCGCGACGAGCGCGCCGCCGCGCATCACGAACTGATCGAGGTGCTGCGCGGCCTTCGCGTCGAGGTTCGCCGGGCCCGCGAGCACGAGCGCCTCGATGTCGTCGGGCACCGGCGCGTCGAGCGAGACGTCGCGCACCTCGTAGTTGCCGGCGAGCGCCTTCTCGAGCGTGTGGAACGTCTGCGGCGGCGGCAGGTGCTGCGGCGCGCTGCCCTCCATGCCGGGCACTATCCCCATCGACGGCGGTTGCCACAGCCCGACCACGCGGGTGAACCCCGGCGCGGCGCGCTTGAGACCCTCGGTCAGCGCGTCCTTGAGCGCGTTGCCGTCGAGCGTCTGCGGCGGCACGATGCGCACGAGGCGATCGCCGACCTGCAGCAGCAGGTGGAAGTAGAACGTCTCGCCCGACAGCAGATCCTGGTACGGGCGCAGGCCGTACTGCTGGAACAGCTGCTGCATCTGCGCATCGCCGCTCGGCTCGACGGTCTTCAGCTCGAGCTTGCCGCCCGACTGCTTCTTCAGCGCGTCGACCGCCTGCTGCAGCTTGGCCGGAGCGTCCTTCCAGTTGTCGGGCAAGGTCTTCGGCGTCACGTACGCGGTCAGCTCGATCTTGCCGGCCGCCGACGCGAACAGCGCGTCGAGGCTCGAGAACTCGGCGACCGTCTTCTTGATCGTCTTCGTCAGCTGGTACTCGAGGTTGCGCAGCGAGATCTCGACGTCGCCGACGTCGAGCACGCGCACGCTGATGAGATCGTCGAGGCCGAGCACCGCGTGCTGGTCGCCGTACTCGATCGCGATCGCGAAGTACGCGTTGATCACGCTCTTCTCGTTCTTGTTCGCGAAGCGCAGCGGCTGCGGATCGATGCCGAACCGCTCCTTCGCCTCGCGCTTGGCGTCATCGGAGTCCGACGGATCGACGAATTCCACGCGCACCTTGCCGTGGCCGGCGATCCGGTACTCCTCGAGCATGTCCTTGATCTGCGGCACGAGCGGTGCGAGCTTGGGATGCGTCTTCTCCGAGAAGTAGCCGCGGATCAGGAGCGGCTCGTCGAGGTTCGCGACGATCTTCTCGGTCGCCGAGGACAGCGAGTAGGTGCCGTCCTGCGTCAGGTCGACGCGTGCGGCGCGCACCGGCGCCAGCCACAGATCGAGCGCGAGCGCGTTGCCCGCGATCAGCACGACCGCGAGCATCTGCGAGATCCGGCGCGTGCGGGCGCGCGGGCCCTTGCTCGCCGCGAGCCGCTGCAGCAGCAGCACGTTGCACGCGAGCGCGGTGGCGACGATGCCGGCGTAGTAAGCGAGGTCGCGCAGGTCGAGCACGCCGCGCGCGACGCTCTCGAACCGCGAGCCGGTGCCGAGCAGCCGGCCGAGCTCGCCGCCGGCGTCGCCGACCGCGTACATCGCCGCGCACGCGATCAAGGAGCCGCCGAGCGCGACGGTCTGGCTGTCCGTCGCCGCCGACACGCACATGCCGACCGCGAGGTAGGCCGCCGCGCACAGCAGCGACGCGAGGTAGCCGCCGAGCACCGGGCCCCAGTCGAGGTGGCCCATGTGCGAGATCGTGATCGGCAGCCCGAGCGTGAGCAGCAGGCCGATCGCGATGAACGCCATGCCGGCGGCGAACTTGCCGACGACGAGCTGCCAGCGCGGGATCGGCAGCGTCAGCAGCAGCTCGAGCGTGCCGGTGCGCCGCTCGTCGGCCCACATGCGGGTCGCGAGCGCCGACACCAGGATGATCAGCAGGCGCGGCATCCACTCGAACAGCGGCCGCAGATCGGCGAGGCCGCGCGCGAAGAACTTCTCGCGCCAGAAGAACGTGTACAGCGCGACCGCGAGGAACGCGGCGAGGAAGATCACCGCGATCGCGGAGTGGAAGTAGCCGCGCAGCTCCTTCTTGACGACCGTGCGCATCACGAGTGCACCTCCTGGCCTCCGCGGGTCGCGAGGTCGCGGAACACGCGCTCGAGCGTCTTCGGCTCGGGCCGCAGCTCGCCGACCCTCCAGCTGGTCGCGCGCAGCGCTTCGTAGAGCGCCGGGCACACGTCGGCGGCCGCGCTCGACGTCACGCGCCAGCGCGCGAAGCCCGCGGCCTCGCCGGTCTTCTCGACGCTGGTGACGCCTTCGATCTTCTGCAGGAGCTCGGGCACGCCGCCGGCGGTCGCCTCGATCGCGACGACCGCGGCGTTCGCGCTGCGCAGCTCCGCGAGCTTGGCATCGGCGCGCAGCTCGCCTTGCATGATCACGAGCACCCGCTCGCACGTCGCCTCGACCTCCGACAGGATGTGCGTCGACAGCAGCACCGTCGCCTTCTCCGCGAGGTGCTTGATCAGCTCGCGGATCTCGGCGATCTGCGCCGGATCGAGACCGGTCGTCGGCTCGTCGAGGATCAGGATGTCGGGCTCGTGGATGATCGCCTGCGCGAGCCCGACGCGCTGGCGGTAGCCCTTCGAGAGCGTGCGGATCGGCTGGACGAGCCGGTCGGCGAGCCCGCACGCGCGGACGACGTCGCGGATGCGCGAGTTGCGGCGCTCGGCCGGCACGCCGCGCATCTCCGCCATCATCTCGAGGTACTCCTGCACGAGCATCTCGCCGTAGAGCGGCGCGCTCTCGGGCAGGTAGCCGATGCGGCGCTGGGCGGCGAGCGGATCGGCGACGACGTCGATGCCGCGCACGCGGACGTCGCCGGAGTCCGGCTCGAGGTAGCCGGTCAAGATCTTCATGAGCGTCGTCTTGCCGGCCCCGTTCGGGCCGAGGAGGCCGATCACCTCTCCCGGCTCGATCCGGAACGAGACTCCCGACAGCGCATGAATCCGGCCGTACGACTTCGACAGGTTTTCGATCGTGATCGCAGCCATGCGGCCCCCCAACCGTTGGGGGTCCAAGCTTCATTCCTAGCCGGCGGATCGACCGACCCCGTGAGCTGCCAGCGGCGTCCGGATGCGCGCGCGCAGGTCCACTGAATCAGACCTACCGGTCGGTCGGCACACCAAAGATCCGCTTTTTCAGATCTCTAGATTTCCTATGGATGTACGGTGGATAGCATCAAATGCTACATGTAGTTCTATAACGCGCAGCGTAATCGACGCTTGACGCGTTGCGGCTACGCGGGTAGCTTACGCCTCGATGCTGGGAACCACGAAGCTCGACCTCGCGGCTTCGCGGCGTTCTGTAGCGGTGGCACCGGTGAGCTCGGGCGTGGTCGCGCCCGCCGTTCTCATCCTCATCGGTCTACTGCTCCTTATTTTGGGCGGCGGGAGCTGACGGACGCAACGTCCCCTCATCAGCCCCCGCCCTGGAAACGGAGCGGGGGCTTTTTTCATGGCCAATCATGCGCAGTGACAACATCAAGAAAGGTCCTTCCCGAGCCCCCGCGCGCGCGATGCTCAAGGGTGCGGGGTTCTCCGACGCCGATCTCGAGAAGCCGCTGATCGGCATCGCGAACACGTGGACCGAGGTCACGCCGTGCAACGTCCACCTGCGCGCGCTCGCCGAGTCCGTGAAGGTCGGCATCCGCGCCGCCGGCGGCACCCCGATCGAGTTCAACACGATCGCGGTGTCCGACGGCATCACGATGGGCACGGAGGGCATGCGCGGCTCGCTGGTGTCGCGCGAGGTGATCGCCGACTCGATCGAGCTGTTCGCGATGGCGCACTCGCTCGATGCCGTGATCGCGCTCGCCGGCTGTGACAAGACGATCCCCGGCACCGTGATGGCGCTCGCGCGCCTCGATCTGCCTGGCCTCGTGCTCTACGGCGGGCCGATCGCGCCCGGTCGCTTCGAGGGCAAGGACGTCACGATCCAGGACGTGTTCGAGGCGGTCGGCGCGCACGCCGCCGGCGCGATGTCGTCGGCGCGGCTCGCCGTGCTCGAGGACCACGCGTGCCCCGGCGCCGGCGCGTGCGGCGGCCAGTACACCGCGAACACGATGAGCGTCGCGCTCACGCTGCTCGGCGTCTCGCCGATGGGCCTCAACGAGATCCCGGCGACCGATCCGGCGAAGCACGACGCCGCGCGCGCGTGCGGCGCGCTGGTGATGGAGATGCTCGCGGCGGATCGCCGGCCGCGCACGCTGCTCACGCGCGCCGCGTTCGACAACGCGATCGCGTCGGTGGCGGCGACCGCCGGCTCGACGAACGCCGTGCTCCACCTGCTCGCGATCGCCTACGAGGCCGGCGTGCCGCTCGCGATCGACGACTTCGACGCGATCGCCGCGCGCACGCCCGTGCTCGCCGATCTCAAGCCCGGTGGCCGCTACACCGCCGTCGACATGGCGCGCGCAGGCGGCGTGCGGCTGCTCGTGCGCCGCATGCTCGATGCCGGGCTGCTCGCCGACACGCCGACGTGCACCGGCAAGACGCTCGCCGCCGAGACCGCGGGCGCGCGCGCCGGCGACGGCCCGCCCGTGCTGCGCGACGCGCGCGAGCCGATCAAGCCGCGCGGCGGGTTCGCGATCCTGCGCGGCTCGCTCGCGCCCGCCGGCTGCGTCGTCAAGCTCGCCGGCCACGACCGCAACGCGCACACCGGCCCGGCGCGCGTGTTCGACGGCGAGGAGGCCGCGTTCGCCGCGGTGCAGGCCGGCAAGATCCAGGCCGGCGACGTCGTCGTGATCCGCCACGAGGGTCCGCGCGGCGGCCCCGGCATGCGCGAGATGCTCGCGGTCACCGCGGCGCTCATCGGCCAGGGCCTCGGCGACTCGATCGCGCTCGTCACCGACGGCCGGTTCAGCGGCGCGACTCACGGCCTGATGGCCGGCCACGTCGCGCCGGAGGCAGCCGACGACGGACCGATCGCGTACGTCCGCGATGGCGACATGATCACGTTCGATGTCG
>JBLMXA010000366.1:0-6716 GCA_050257515.1 Acidobacteriota bacterium
GCTACGCTGCTCGCGTGTCGGGAACGCGCTCGCTCGCGATCGCCGCGGTGTTCTTCGCGATCGCGCTCGGCGTGCCGGCGTACTACGTGTTCATCAAGAAGCGCGCGGCGGCGAGCCTCGATGATCTGATCGCGGAGCGGTTCAAGGCGCCGCGCGCGTGCCCGCTCGCGAGGCTCGACGTGCCGCAGGGCGGCCACATCACGTGCCAGATCGCGTACGAGGACGCCGAGGACCGCAAGACGCTGCTCGTGCTCGGCATGTGGGACCGCGGCGCGGTGCGCGTGCCGCAGGGGCTCGCCGACGTGCAGCAGAAGGTCGCCGGCGTGTTCCGCTCCGGCACCGACGACGCGTGGCTCGCGCGCATGCGCGCGCTGCCCGGCGTGATCGTCGCGACCGCCGCACCGGGCGGCGGGCTCGTGATGTGGAACGGGCTGCCCGACCGCGCCGGCGTGCTCGCGCACCTCGAGGCCGCGCGGTGACGCTCGACTTCGACGCGGCCTACGCGGGATCGCGGCGCGTGCTGCTCGCGTATCTCGCCGCACCGATCGAGCAGCGCGCCGCGCTCGTCGCACAGCTGCGGCCGCGGTCGTCGGATTACCACCTCGTGTTCGATCCCGAGTTCGCCGCCCAGGCGGCCGAACAGGGCTATCGCCAGCTGTGGGGCAATGCGCCGGTGTGGCCGGTGCCGGCCGAGCCGAGCGTCGAGGTGTTCTGCGCGGCGAGCGACTCGTTCGCGGCCGGCGGCCGCGAGGTCGAGCGGTTCCCCGGTGGCTACACCGAGATCGCGTGCTGGCTGCGCAAGGGCCTGATCTGGACGGCGTGGACGATCGCGAGCCGCGAGCGCGCGCACCTGATGTTCGACGGCCTCGTCGAGGTCGAGCCCGGTCGCTGGGCGTGGTTCCCGCGGCCGTGGAAAGTGCTGCCCCGACCACCGACTCCAACCTTGTGGTGGGACTGATGGACCCGATGCTCGTCGAGACGACCCTGGAGCGCGCGAAGCAGATGATCGCGCAGCTGATCAGCTTCCATCCGCTGCAGCCGAGCGACGACGATTACGCGAAGGTGTTCGTCGGCGACGCCGCGGCGCGCGCGCGCGCCGGCTACCAGGGCCTGTGGGGCGCCGTCCCACCGTGGCCCGGCCGCGCGAGCCAGACCGAGATCCACGTCGCCGGCGCGCTCGCCCAGGACTTCGCGGCCGATCTCCCGCGCGCGCGGTTCTTTCCCGGCGGCTACAAGGAGATCGGCCACCTGCTCGTGCCCGATGTGCTGTGGCTGATGTGGGAGCAGGTCACTCCCGGCGAGCGCGACGGCATTACTTTCGACGGGTTGGTGCCGATCGACGACCGGTGGGCGTGGTTTCCCAAGCCATGGCGGGTAGTTCTGCCGAGCCCCTGACGTATTACGATACAGCCGAATGTTCGACTCGGTTCTCAACTTCTTTGGCGTGGGGGACAAGCCGAAGGAGGCCGCGCCGGCTCCGGCCGCGACACCTGCGCCGGCGGCCGCTCCCGCACCTGCGGTCGATCACACGCCCGCGCCGGGTCAGGATCACACGTCGCCGGCAACGGCGAACGCGAGCGCCGCGGCGGCCGCGCCCGGCGCCGATCAATCGAAGCCCAAGCAGGTCGATCAGAAGGCGATGGACGCCGCGGCCAACACCATCTTCAAGAAGATGGACGGCTGGTGGGTGTCGGACAGCGACAAGTCGACGATCCTCGATCAGCTCCGCGGCAAGTCTCCGGAGGAGATCGCCGCGATCAAGAGGTCGTACGCCGAGCAGAAACCCGGCCACGATCTCGACGCCGATCTCGCGAAGCACCTCGACGGCAAGGATCTCCAGGAGGCGAAGGCGTCGGAGACCGGTGACACCGTCGGCGCCGCGGTCGCGGCGATCAAGAACGCGGAGACCGGCACGTGGCGCGGCAGCGTCGACAGCGATCGCATCAACACCGTCCTCGACAGCATCAAGGATCCGACTCAGCGGGCCGAGGTCGCGAAGCAGGTCGGCGGCGAGCTGTCGAAGCTGCAGAGCGGCAACGACTCCAAGCTGACGCAGGCGCTGCTCAAGGGCGACACCGCGACCGCGAGCGCGGTCCGCATCGACACCGCGCAGAACAGCTGGACGTCCGTGCTCGCCCAGGGCGTCAACAACGGCGTGTTCGGCGGCCTGCTCGGCAAGGACTTCGGCACCGACAAGGACGCGATCAACAAGGCGATCGAGGACTGCAAGACGCCCGAGGACCGCGCGAAGCTGCAGCAGCAGTACAAGCTCAACACCGGCACCGATCTCAACAAGGATCTCGACAAGCACCTCGACGGCGCGAACCGCACCGTCGCGACGAAGCTGCTCGAGGGCGACGCGGCCGGAGCGAACGCCGCGAAGATGAAGGCGGCGACCGAGCACTGGTTCACCGACAAGGACGCCATCTACAAGGCGATGGAGGGGAAGAGCCCGGCAGAGCGCAAGGCGATGATGGCCGACTACAAGAACATGTACGGCCAGGACGTCGACAAGATGCTCGACAAGGAGCTGTCGGGCCTCGATCGCGACAAGGCGAAGGAGCTCGAGCAGAACGGCAAGCTGTCGGACGCGTTCGCGCTGAAGTACGCGCAGGAGGGCTCGTTCTGGTCGACCGACAAGCAGCTGATCAAGGACACGCTCGCCGGCAAGTCGAAGGAAGAGATCGCGGCGCTGTCCGCCGAGTACAAGACGAAGTACGGCATCGATCTGCAGAAGGAGCTCAACGACTCGACGAGCGGCCGCGACGGGTTCGAGATCAACGAGCTCATGAAGGGCGAGCCGAAGACGCTCGACGAGAAGATGGCGCGCGCACGCGAGCGCTACGACTTCGAGCGCGGCTCGGGCTCGAACATCGTCTCGAACGCGTTCAACGACGCGTTCTCCGACAAGGGCAAGCTGCTCGATCAGCAGCAGGCGCGCGCCGAGGAGCTCTACAAGAAGATCCAGTCCGGCCAGGCGTCGCCCGAGGAGAAGGCGCTGCTCGATCGCGTCACCGGCTACCAGAACCTCGACACGAAGAACTACCAGGAGAGCAAGGACGCGGTCACCAACGGCGCGGTCGCGGTCGCCGCGGTCACCGCCGGCGCGATCGCGACGGTCGCCACCGGCGGCGCCGCCGCACCGGCCGAGGCCGCGATCATCGCGGCGCTCGCCGCGGGCACCGCGACCGTCGGCACCAAGATGGTGCTGCAGGGCTCGGGCTACTCGCGCGAGGAGCTGCGCAACGACCTCATCATGACCGGCGTCAACATGGCGACCGGCGGCACGATGGGCGCGCTCGGCGCCGAGGGCGGCGCGCTGTTCAACCTCGCCGCGAAGGCGAGCGACAACCCGATCGTCCAGCAGGCGCTGATCCAGGGTGTCAGCGGCGCGGTGTCGACGGGCGTCGGCAACGCGACGCAGGCGACGCTCGCCGGCAAGGACATGAAGGACGTGCTCAAGGCCGGCGGCATGGGCGTGCTGACCGGCGGCGCGGGCGCGGCGACGACCGGTGCGCTCGGCGCGGGCCTCAAGGGCTCGAGCATGTTCGAGGGCATGGATCCGATGAAGGCGGCGATGCTGCGCAACGCGATCGCCGGCGCCGGCGGCGCGGCCGTCACCACCGGCCTCGATCCCGACTCGTACAACGGCGATTCGGCGGCGCTGCTCACGAAGTGGGGGCTCTCGGTCGGCGGCGGCGCGGTGAGCGGCGCGGCGGCGGGCTACAACGAGGGCAAGGTCGAGGTCGACACCGCGAACAAGGTCGCGCAGGAGAACCAGCGGCTCGAGTCCGACGGCAAGCTGCCGCCGACGCGGACGCAGGAAGACGCGATCACGAACGCCGAGAAGATGGCGACCAACCCGGCCGAGGTGAAGGAGCTGGAGAAGGTCCGCCAGCAGCTCGAGCAGGGCAAGCCGGTCGACGTGCCGGTCGAGCAGTCGCCGCCCGGTGCAGCTCCCAACGAGACGAAGGCGGCGCCGGGCCCGGTCGAGGAGAAGCCGGTCACGCCGGTCGCTCCGTCGGAGCAGGCGAAGACCGAGTCCGGGACGCCGGTCGCGAAGGCGACGACCGAGACCCTCGACGAGGCGGTCGCGGCGCACGCGGCGACGAAGGCGGAGACCGAGGCGCCTGCGCCCGCGAAGGTCGAGGACACCCGGACCGAGCTGCAGAAGCAGATCGATCGGATGACCGGCGTCGACAAGGGCGACGCGACGCAGCGCTTCGGCGGCGACATGGCGGAGTTCTATCGCCAGCAGGAGATCGAGGCGCAGAACGTCACGCACGTCGAGTACCAGAAGCTCGACCCGCGCACCGACGGCAGCGCGTACGGCATCAACGCGTCGTACGACGCGCGGACGTTCACGTACGACAACGGCAACCTCACGGTTGTCAGCATGGACGTCGCGATGCAGCCCGGCGCCGGCGTCACCCCTGCGGACATCCAGCAGGTCCAGCAGAACGCCACGCAGGGCATGGACCAGTACTACAACTTCGACCAGAGCACCGGCGCGCGGCTCCACAAGCTGCCGAACGGCGATCGCCTGCAGGTCGAGATCAACCACGTCGCCGATCCGGCGCAGGCCGATCTCGTCGTCAAGGTCGAGCAGCCCGGGCCGGGCAAGGCGACGGTCCAGAACGAGTGGATCACGAACAACGCCGGTCCGACGACCGCGGCGCACGAGCTCACGCACCAGCTGGGCGCGCCCGACGAGTACGTCGACCACAACAAGCCCGCGTCGGTCGCGCGCGAGACGCCCGCGAGCCCCGGCGTGCACACCGACGGCAGCTTGATGGGCAACTACAACACCGACGGTCTGCCGACCGAGGTGAAGCAGCGCACGATCGACATGATCGGCAACGACATCGATGCCGCGCGTGCGGGCACGACGCCGAAGTATCAGCAGCTCGACGGCAAGGCGTGGGGCTCACCCGCGCCCGAGCTCGCCGGACCGGTCGTCGAGCCGCCCGTGGCGGCGTCGCCGGCGCCCGTCGATCCGCACCAGGCGGCGCTCGACCTGATCGCGAAGGAGAACGGACCGACCGCGTTCGATCCACTCACGCAAGAGCCGACCGAGTTCGGCCACGGCCACGACGCACACGGCTTCCAGACGACGCAAGACCAGCAGGCCACGCGCGTCGAGACCGGCCTCTACCCGCAAGAGCAGGGCTTCATCGGCCCGTTGACCCAGGAGCAGGCTCAGGCGCAGGCCAGGCGCATGCAGAATCCGGCGAGGGAGGCCTCGCGATTCGGCTCCGCGGAGCAGGAGGCCGCGGCGCTCACCCAGGGCCGTGCCGCGCTCGAAGCGGAGATCGCGAGACGTCAGGCCGCGCGAGCGAAGAAAGGCCAGACCTGGGACGAGTTCGACAAGAACGGCGACCCGCTGACGATTCCGGTCAAGGTCCGGACCGCCGATCCCGCCGGCTTCGGTCCGCCGGGAGAACGCGTCGTGACGGGCACGCCCGACGTGACCGATCCGCCGCTCCTCGATGGCAACGGTCAGCGGCAATCCGAGACGAAGACGAGCGGGCCGTCGATGGGAGCCCACATCGCCTGGAAGTGGGTCCCGAATCCGCCGCCCATGGTCGGTGGCGAATGGCGGCCGTACACGTACTATCCTGAGGACTGATGGCCACTGCTGAAGACGTCGTGCTCGAGGATTTCGTCGGGCACTTCAACGCCGACGTGTTTCCGATCCACCGCGAGCTGACGTCCGAGCTGCCGACGATCGCGACGAAGTCGGCGAATCGAATTGCCGAGAGGGCCGAGGACGAGGACGTCCCGCTCGATCAGGTGATCGCCCTCCTGGCACAGGCGCGCGAGGATCCCCGTCATGCGTTGCACGCGGCGATCACGCGCTCGACGAAGAACGGCTGGACGAATCCCGACTGGGCCTGGAGGCTGTTCCAGCAGCTCGCCGACGGCATCATCGCCCAGCTCAAGGCGTCATGATCTCGTCGATCCGCTACGAGAGCGGACACCCCGATCATCCGATCACGCCGGGGCGCACCGTGATCGAGCTCGATCGCGGCGGCGGCGTGCGCGTGACCTACTCGCGGCTGAAGACGACCCGCGCGTGGGCCGCGCAGCAAGCGCCGGCGCTGTGGCCCGCCGTGCTCGCCGCGCTCGACCACGCGAAGTTTCCGGCCAAGCCGCCGCCCGGCGTGGTGCGCGCGGATAGCCTGACGTTCTCGGTCACCGTCGACGATCAGAGCGTCTCGCTCGACTTCTGCCCGCCGTACGAACCGCTCGTGCGGCTGATGGCCGCGATCGTCGTGCAGACCGCCGGAAAGGAAGTCCTCGGCTACGACCTCCCGGGCGAACCGCGGTATGTCACGGACGTGCGGGAGGAGACGCCGTGAAGCAGACCACGAGCGACGGGCTGATCACGGTCAACGCGCCGCACGAGGAAGGCTGGGCCGTCGAGACCGTCGCCGGTGTCGTGCAGGCCGCTACCAGCACGACGCTCGTCAAGTGCAAGCGCACGGTGCCCGGCGAGTTCCTGTTCCTGATGGCGAAGGACTACACGGTGCCGGCGGAGAACGTCGTCACGGCGGAGCAGCTGCTCCGCGAGCTCTATCCCGCGAGCTACGCGAAGCTGTTCGCGTCCGTGAAGCTCGACGCGCTCCGCGACAAGCAGGTCCACGGGTGCACGTGGTGGGAAGCGAGCTACTCGTTCGTGCACGCCAAGCTCGGCGCGATCACGAAGATCGAGC
>JBLMXA010000367.1:0-3445 GCA_050257515.1 Acidobacteriota bacterium
CGAGGTTCCCGGAGATCACCATCACGGCGTTTCCCGGCGTGTAGTGCGCGTCGGCGAACGCGCACGCCTGCTGGCGCGTGATCGAGCCGAGCGTCTGCTCGGTCTCCGGCGTGCGGCGATATGGATGCCCCTCGGGATACACCCCCGCGACGATCGCGGAGGTCAGCCGATCCGACGCGCCGCGCCAGTGCGCCTCGTCGATCACGACCTGGCGCTCGCGCGCGAACACCGAGTCGCTGATCGACGTGCACCGCATCCCGACGCGCACCGCCTCGATCATCAGCATCTCGTCGAGCCGCTCCCTCGGCGCGCGCTCCATGTAGGTCGTCGCGTCGAGGTCGGTGCGGCCGTCGAACGCGGTCGTGTCGTCGACCACCCGCGAGAAGATCGTCGTCGCCCCCACGACCTGCTGGAACATGAGGTGCTCGACGAGGTGGGCCATCCCCTCCTGCCCCGGCGGATCGTCGACGAAGCCGACGCGATAGCGCATCGTCACCGCGACCTCGGGCGCGCGTGGATCGCGCACGAGCACGACGCGCAGCCCGTTCGTCATCGACATCTGCGTGATCGCGATCTCGAGGTTCGTACGGCGCGGCGGCGCCGGCGGCGCTTCGAGACCGCCGCCCGACGTCGTCGCACACGCCACCAGCACCAGCGCACCCAGAGCGAGCCCCTTCACGGGCTCGATTATCGCGCTACTTCTTGCGCCCGAACAGCCCCCGCCGCTCCGCGCGCACGCCCTGCTCGTCGAGCTCGTCGGCGAGCTCCCGCAGGAGCTCCTCCTGCCGCTGCGTCAGCTTCTTCGGGATCTCGACCTTCCACTGGATCACGTGATCGCCGCGGCCGCTGCTGCCGACCCGCGGGATGCCCTGGCCGCGCCGCACGACCACGTCGCCCGGCTGCGTGCCGGGCTTGAGCTCGACGGTCGCGCTGCCGTTGCAGTGATCGTCGAGCGTGTAGATCTCGACCTCGCCGCCGAGCGCCGCCTTGACGAAGCCGACCGGCACCTCGGTCAGCACGTCCTCGCCGTCGCGGCGGAACCGCTCGTCGCCCTGCACGTGCAGCACGACGTAGAGATGGCCGGTGCCGCCGGGGCCGGTCTCGCCCTTGCCGGCGAGCCGCAGCGTCTGGCCATCGTCGACGCCGGCCGGCACGGTGACCGACAGGGTCGACGTCTCGCCCTTGGCGCCGCGGCCGCGGCAGTCCTCGCACGGATCCTTGATCTGCTTGCCCGCGCCGCGGCAGTGCGGGCAGGTCGTCTGCACCATGAAGAAGCCCTGCGCGTGGACGACCTGGCCCTTGCCCTGGCAGGTGCGGCACGTCTCGGGCTTGCTGCCGGGCGCCGCGCCGCTGCCCTTGCAGGTGGCGCACGCCACGTCGCGCGTGACCTTGACGTCCTTCGCGCAGCCCCACACCGCCTCGGCGAACGTCAGCTCGAGATCGACGCGCAGATCGGCGCCGCGCGGGGTGCGGCGGCCGCTCGCACGCCCGCCGAAGAAGTCGCCGAACAGATCGCCAAACGCCGAGAAGATGTCCTCGACGTTCGAGAAGCCCGGGCCCGGACCGCCGCCGCCGCCGCGCCGCAGGCCGTCGAAGCCGAACCGATCGTAGAGCGCGCGCTGCTCGTCGTCGGACAGCACCTGGTACGCGTTCGCGGCTTCCTTGAACTTCTCCTCGGCCGACTTGTCGTCGGGGCACTTGTCGGGATGATATTGCTGCGCGAGACGGCGGTACGCCTTCTTCAGGTCGGCCTGGGTCGCGCCGCGCTCGACCCCGAGTACTTCATATAGATCGCGCATGTTCGAGGAGAATCAAGACCTTGGGTAAGACGTGGGAGCGCCGGTGTCAAGCCTGACCAGACCGGCAGACCTCGCGATCGGAGCCCCCGACGAGGCCGACGCGCGCCGGCGCGCCGAGCGGCTGTTCGACGCCGCGGCGCAAACCGGCCTGGATCTCGCGGCGTTGGACGGTGCGGCGCGCCACGTCGCCGCGCTGTGCTGCCAGCGCGCGCCCTATCTCGCGACGCTGATCACCCGCGACCCCCGCCGATTGTTCAGGGTCGCCGCGGA
This sequence comes from Acidobacteriota bacterium, assembly GCA_050257515.1. GTDB lineage: Bacteria > Myxococcota_A > Polyangia > Haliangiales > Haliangiaceae > JABFXX01. Next base: position 2,070 of record JBLMXA010000367.1, read on the forward strand.
TCCGTACCTCACGCGAGAGAAACCCCGAGACGTGCTCGCGGGCGAGCTCGCGCGCTGGCTCGCCGAGGCGCCGCTGGCGGCCGCGCTGCGCCGCATGCGCGCCGACGAGCTGGTGCGGCTCGGCGTGCGCGAGCTCGAGCTCGGCCTCGACACCGAGGTCGGCCGCGAGCTCGCGCGGCTCGCCGACGCGTGCTTCGACGCGGCGATCGAGCACTGCGATCGCGAGCTGCGCGCGCGCTACGGCGAGCCTCGCTACACCGGCGACGACGGCGGGCTGCGCGACGCCAGGCTCGCGGTGATCGGCATGGGCAAGCTCGGCGGCGAGGAGCTCAACTTCTCGAGCGACGTCGACGTGATCTACGTCTACTCGTCCGACCAGGGCGAGCTCGGGGCGCTGTCGCTGCACGAGTACTTCGCGAAGCTGTGCGCGCAGGTCACGGCCGCGCTCGCCGAGGTCAGCGACGAGGACCTCGTGTTCCGCGTCGATCTGCGGCTGCGCCCCGAAGGCGGCCGCGGCGCGATCGCGTGCTCGCTCGACGCGCTCGAGCGCTACTACGAGACGTTCGGCCGGCCGTGGGAGCGCCAGGCGTGGCTCAAGGCGCGCGCGTGCGCCGGCGATCGGGCGCTCGGCGCCGAGGTGCTGCGCACGCTCGAGCCGTTCGTGTTTCCCAGGATCATCTCACCGAGCATCGTCGACGAGGTCCACGCGCTCAACCACCGTATCAAGCGCGAGCTCGTGCGCGGCGATGGCGGCTTCGACGTCAAGAACGGCGCCGGCGGGATCCGCGAGATCGAGTTCTTCGTGCAGGCGCTGCAGCTGATCCACGCCGGCCGCCGCCCGAGCCTGCGCGTGCGCGGCACGCTCGCCACGCTCGATGCGCTGCTGTTCGCGGGGCTCGTCACCGACGGCGAGCACCTCGCGCTGTACCGCGCGTACCGCTGGCTGCGCCACGTCGAGCACGTGCTGCAGCTCGAGGGCGGCCTGCAGACGCAGACGATCCCGCACGACCACGACGTGCTCGCGCGGCGGCTCGGCTACGCGACGACGCCGGCGTTCGATGCCGAGCTCGCGCGCCACACGCGCGAGGTCGCGCGGCTGTTCGCGACGCTCGGCGAGGAGCCCGACCGCGAGCGCGCCGACATCGCGGCGATCCTCGGCGGCGAGCTGTCCGACGACGCCGAGAGCGCCGCGCTCGCGCAGCTCGGGTTTCACGACGTCACCGCCGCCCGCGCCGAGCTCGCGCGCGCGCGCCGCCGCCCCGGGTCGCCGCTGTCACAAGCCGCGCTCGGACGGGCGTCGCGGGTCGGGACGATGCTGCTCGCCGAGATCGCGCGGTCCGCGGATCCCGACCAGGCGCTGCGCGGGCTCGGCGATC
>JBLMXA010000368.1:0-3957 GCA_050257515.1 Acidobacteriota bacterium
ACAGCAACGTGTCGACGACGACCGTCGTCCAGCTCCAGCTCGATGCATGGACGCACGTCGCGTGCGTCTACGATGGCGACACCCTCGAGCTGTTCGTCGCCGGCAACGTGCTGGCGTGCAACCACACCCGGCTCGCGATCGACACCGCCGTGCAGGGCGGCATCGGGGTGGGCACCGCGTACACCGGCGGGCTCGACGACGTCCACGTCTACGGCTCGGCGCTGTCCGCCTCCGACATCTGCCGGCTCGCGACCGGCGGCACGACGTGCAAGAGCATCTGCCCGCCGTGACGATCCCCCGCGTGTCGTTTTCTCGCGCGTGCGGTACGCTGTCGGGTCGTGATCGCCGGCGAAGCCGCCCACGTGCTCGACGCGTTCCATCCGCTCGTCGCGAGCTGGTTTCGCGAGCGGTTCGGCGCGCCGACCGACGCGCAGCGCGACGGCTGGCCGCACATCGCCGCCGGCCGCGACGTGCTGATCGCCGCGCCGACGGGCTCGGGCAAGACGCTCGCGGCATTCCTCGCATCGCTCGACGAGCTGGTGCGCCGCGGTCTGGAGCGTCCGCTCGACGAGCGGACACAGATCCTCTACGTCTCCCCGCTCAAGGCGCTGTCGAACGACGTGCATCGCAACCTCGAGGCACCGCTCGGCGAGCTGCGCGAGCGCGCCGCGAAGGACGGCGTGAAGTTCCCCGACATCCGCGTCGCGGTGCGCACCGGCGACACGCCCGAGGGCGAGCGCGCGAGGATGGCGAAGCACCCGCCGCACATCCTCGTCACCACGCCGGAGTCGCTGTTCATCCTGCTGACGACGGAGCGCGGGCGCGCGGCGCTCGGCCGCGTGCGCACGGTGATCGTCGACGAGATCCACGCGGTCGCCGGCGACAAGCGCGGCGCGCATCTCGCGATCTCGCTCGAGCGGCTCGACCGGCTCGTCGTGCAGACGACCGGGCGCGCGCCGGTGCGCGTCGGGCTGTCGGCGACGCAGCGTCCGATCGAGCGGATCGCGCGGCTGCTCGTCGGCACGCGGCGCGCGCTGCCGCAGATCGTCGACTCGGGGCACCGCCGGGAGCTCGACGTCGCGATCGAGATCACCGACGACGAGCTCGGCGCGGTCGCATCGAACGAGCAGTTCGGCCGCGTCTACGATCGGATCGCCGAGCTCGTGCAGCAGCACCGCTCGACGATCGTGTTCGTCAACACCCGGCGGCTCGTCGAGCGTGCCGCGGCCGCACTCGAGCAGCGGCTCGGCGAGGAGCACGTCGTCGCACACCACGGCTCGATGTCGCGCGCGCTCCGCCTCGCCGCCGAGCAGAAGCTCAAGCACGGGCTCGTCAAGTGCGCGGTCGCGACCGCGTCGCTCGAGCTCGGCATCGACGTCGGCGCGGTCGATCTCGTCGTCCAGCTCGGCTCGCCGCGCTCGATCGCGACGTTCTTGCAGCGCGTCGGCCGCAGCGGCCACCAGCTCGGCGCCACGCCGAAGGGCCGGATGTTCGCGCTCACGCGCGACCAGCTGCTCGAGTGCGCGTCGCTGGTGCGCGGCGTCAGGCGCGGCAAGCTCGACGAGATCGAGCTGCGCGACGCACCGCTCGACATCCTCGCGCAACAGATCGTCGCGGCGTGCGCGGCGGAGGAGCTGCCCGAGGCCGAGCTCGTCGCGATGCTCCGCGGCGCGACGCCGTACGCGAACCTCGCCGACGACCGGCTCGAGCAGGTGATGACGATGGTGAGCGAGGGCGTCTCGGATCGCCGCGGGCGCACCGGCGCGTACGTCCACCGCGATCGCGTCGCCGGCATGGTGCGCGCGCGGCGCGGCGCGCGGCTCGCGGCGATCACGTCGGGTGGCGCGATCCCGGACACCAACACGTACGCGGTCGTGCAGTGGCCCGAGGAGCTCAACGTCGGCACCGTCGACGAGGACTGGGCGATCGAGAGCTCCGCTGGCGACATCTTCCAGCTCGGCAACATGTCGTGGCGGATCCGGCGCATCGAGGCCGGCCGCGTGCTCGTCGAGGACGCCCACGGCCAGCCGCCGACGATCCCGTTCTGGCTCGGCGAGGCACCGGCGCGCACGCGCGAGCTGTCGGACGAGGTGAGCGACCTGCGCGCGGAGATCGATCGCCGGCTCGCGATCGAGGACGCCGACGTGATCGCCGCGTGGCTCGCCGCCGAGACGTCGATGCCGCTGCGCGCCGCCCAGCAGGCGATCGCGTACCTCGCGGCCGCGCGCGCGGCGCTCGGTGCGCTGCCGCGCAAGGATCTGATCGTCGCCGAGCGCTTCTTCGACGAGGCCGGCGGCATGCAGCTCGTGCTGCACGCGCCGCTCGGCGGGCGCATCAACCGCGCGTGGGGCCTCGCGCTGCGCAAGAAGTTCTGCGTGTCGTTCGATTTCGAGCTGCAGGCGGCGGCCACCGACGACGGCATCGTGATCTCGCTCGGCCAGCCGCACAGCTTCCCGCTCGACACCGTGTTCGCGTTCGTGCCCTCCCACCAGACGCGCGACGTGCTCGTGCAGGCGATGCTCGACCGGCCGATGTTCGAGGTGCGCTGGCGGTGGAACGTCACGCGCTCGCTCACCGTGCTGCGCCGCAAGGGCGGCAAGAAGGTGCCGCCGCACCTCGTGAAGATGCGTGCGGCCGACACGCTGTCGGTCGTGTTCCCGCAGGCGCAGGCCTGCGCCGAGAACATCGTCGGTCCGCGCGAGGTCCCGGATCACCCGCTCGTGTTCGAGACGATCCGCGACTGTCTCGTCGAGGCGATGGACGAGGTCGGCCTCCGCGCACTGCTCGAGCGCCTCGAGCGCGGCGAGATCGCGGTGATGGCGCGCGACACCGTCGAGCCGTCGCCGCTGTCGCACGAGCTGATCAACGCGAACCCGTACGCGTACCTCGACGACGCGCCGCTCGAGGAGCGCCGCACGCGCGCGGTGCAGCTGCGCCGCGGCCTGCCGGCCGAGACGGTCGAGGAGGCCGGTGCGCTCGATCCCGAAGCGATCGCGCTCGCGAGCGAGGAGGTGGCGCCGACCGTGCGCGATGCCGACGAGCTGCACGACGCGCTGCTCGCGCTGTGGATGGTGCCCGAGGCGACCGGCGCGGCGTTCGCGACGAGCGCGCGCGCGTGGTTCGACGTGCTGTGCGCGAGCGGCCGCGCGTGCCGGCTTGTCCGCGGCGATCACGTGATGTGGGTCGCGACCGAGCGGCTCGGCGCGGCGCGCGTCGTGCTCGGCGACGAGGCGCTCGCCGAGCCGAGGATCGCGACGCCGTCATGGGCGGTCGTGCCGGGCTCGCGCGAGGAAGCGCTCGGCAAGCTGGTCGCCGCGCACCTCGATCATCGCGGGCCGGTGTCGGCGCCGGCGCTCGCCGGCGAGCTCGCGCTGCCGGTCGCCGACGTGCTCGCGGCGCTGCTCGCGCTCGAGGGCGACGGCGCGATCCTGCGCGGCAAGTTCACGTCGGGCGGGCGGCCGCTCGCGCGCACGATGAAGGATGCGGTCGCGGCCGCCGACGATGGCGCGCAGCTCGTCACGCTCGAGTGGTGCAACCGCCGCGTGCTCGCGCGCATCCATCGCCTGACGCTCGCGAAGCTGCGCAAGGAGATCGAGCCGGTGAGCGCCGCGGCGCTGATGCGCTTTTTGCTGCGCTGGCAGCGCGTCGCGAAGAACCGCCAGGCGATCGGCGCCGAGGGTCTCGCGCGCGTGCTCGAGCAGCTGCAGGGGTTCGAGACCGCGGCCGGCGCGTGGGAGCGCGAGCTGCTGCCGGCGCGGCTGCATGGCTACGATCCGAGCTGGCTCGATCAGATGTGCCTCGCCGGTCAGATCGTGTGGTGCCGCCTGAGCCCGCGCACGCGCGCCGGCGACGCCGGCGATCCCGCCGACGCCGAGGCTCCGGCGGAGCTCGCGGGCGAGCTCGCGCGCGTCGCCGCCGCGTGCGATCGCGACGTCGCGCCGCTCGCGCTGTTCCCAC
>JBLMXA010000369.1:0-6257 GCA_050257515.1 Acidobacteriota bacterium
CTCGTGCTGCCGCAGTCGGTCATCGATCAGGGCGCGCAGATGGCGGGTGCGGCAGTTCCGCCCGCCGTGCGCGATCCGCTCGTGCATCGGATCGAGTCGTTCTCCCAGCAGAGCCACGGCATCTACGCCGTGCTCGGCGCCGCGCTCGCCGTGTGGGGGGCGCGCGGCGGCCTCACCTCGCTGATCACCGCGTTGAACACGATGTTCCACAAGCAGGAGACGCGGTCGTGGCTGCGCCGCCAGCTCACCGCGATCATCGTCACCATCGGCATGGGCGTGCTCGTCGTGCTCGCGCTCGCCCTGCTCGTCGTCGGCCCGCTCGTCGGCCACTGGGTCGCCGATCGGTTCGGGCTCGGCGGCGCGTTCGACGTCGCGTGGGGGATCGGCCGCTGGATCGGCGCCGGCCTGCTCGTGATGCTCGTGTGGGCGATCATCTACAAGTTCCTGCCCAACACCGACGCGCCGTTCCGGATCTTCACGCCGGGTGCGATCTCCGGCGTGCTGCTGTGGCTCGCCATGAGCTACGCGTTCGGCGTCTACCTCGGGCACTTCAATCGCTACGAGGCGACCTACGGCGCGCTCGGCGGCGCGATCATCTTCCTGACGTGGCTGTGGCTCTCGAACATGGCCCTGCTCGTCGGCGCCGAGGTGAACGACATACTGGCGGACATGCGCAAGGACGAGAGCCCGGCGGCCGCGCAGCTGGCCGATCCACACGAGCACGCACACGCGCCCGCGTAAGGAACGTGGGGGCGAGTACCGAACGATCTTTTGCTGCAACGGTTGCGTGAGCGAGATCTCGCGTCGACGAGATCGGCCTGCGTATACTCCGCGCATGCGAAAGCTCTGGTTAGCTTCGTTGGCCGTGCTGGCCGGCTGCCCCGACGTGGGCACCGACATGAACGACAACGCGGTTCCGTACGTCGAGTTCGATCCCGCCAATTCGATCGTCCCGTTCCCCAACAACCTCGTCATCGATCCGTCGACCGGCAGGGTCAACCTGCCAAAGCAGGCGTGCGAGACGCCCGCGCAGGCCGCGATCCGCACCGGCGTGCTCAACAAGCTCGATGGCTTCGGCACGTACGAGCTCGGCATGCAGTTCACGCTGAGCGAGGCCGCCGATCCGACGACGCTGACGAGCGACAACCTCGTGCTCTACAAGCGCGCCGACAGCGGCATGCCGCTCGCGTCGCCGGGCCAGCCGGTGCCGGTCGTCGCGTTCCCCGCGAAGACCGCGCGCTTCGATGCGGCCGACTGCGCGAACCCGACGATGGTCGACGCGGTCACCGTCGTGCCGATGGCGCCGCTCGACCAGCACTCGACGTACACGCTCGCGGTGCTCGACGGCGTCAAGCCGGCGAGCGGCGGCGACTTCAAGGCGTCGTTCGTGTGGGGCCTCGTGCGCCAGAGCCAGGATCCGGTCGCGTTCGACGCGATGGGCAACGTGGTGATGAACCGCACGCCGATCCCGTCGCCGACGAAGAGCGACGTCAGCGATCCGAACTACGCGCAGCTCGTCGGTGTCGACCAGCTGTGGAAGGCGCACGCGACCGCGCTCGCGTTCCTCGACCAGACCGGCAAGCTCACCGCGAACCGCGCGAACGTGCTCGTCGCGACCGACTTCAACACGGAGACGACGACCGATCCGCTCGATCCGAACGTGGCCGGCTCGCCGGCGAACGCGCAGAGCACCACGGCGCTGCTCGGCACGACCTCGGTCGCGACCGCGAAGGGCGCGCCGTGCAACGCCGCCCAGGGCTGCACGCTGATCTTCACGGCCGCGCTCGGCCCGAACGCGTGCAGCGCGCTGCCGTGCACCGCCGTCGGCGACGTGCTCGGCGCGGGCCTGGGAACCCAGCCCTACCAGGTGCTCGGCCCGAACCCGCTCGCGGGCGCGCCGATGATCCCGGGCGCGTGGAACGATCCGATCCACCCGACCGCGCAGACCGGACAGATCCTGCAGGTGCTCGCGTTCGTGCCGAACCCGAACGTCGTCGGCGCGATGCCCGCCGGTGGCTGGCCGACCGTCGCGTTCGGCCACGGCCTCGGCAGCTCGAAGGAGAGCCTGTTCGCGATCGCCGCGCAGCTCGCGAAGGCCGGCTTCGCGTCGATCGCGATCGACTGGCAGGCGCACGGCAGCCGCGCGGTGCCGGTCTCGAAGGATCCGTCGCTCGGCTGTGCCGGCACCTGCTACACGAACGCGGGCACGAACAGCGGCACGCCGTGTGACACGCTGACGGCCTGCGCGACCGCCACCGATACGTGCGGCAACATGATCGGCTCGTCGTTCGTGTCGATCGCGCCGACGGAGGCGCCACAGTGCTACGCGCCGTTCCTGTCGCCCGATCTCGCGGCGACCCGCGACAACATCCGCCAGAGCGTGCTCGACATGCAGCGCCTGATCCACGCGATGAAGGCGTGCGGCGCCTCGAACTGCGCCGCCGGCAACAACGGCACGATGCTCGCGATCGACCCCGCGCACATCGTCTACATGGGCATCTCGCTCGGCGGCATCATGGGCTCGACGACGGACGCGGTCGAGCCGGACTTCAAGGCCGCGGTGCTGAACGTGCCCGGCGCGGGCTGGTTCGACATCCTCGAGAACACGCAGAACCTGACGATCCGCTGCGGCCTCGTCAACGCGCTGATCGACGCCGGCGTCGTGATGGGCACGAAGTACCCGAACGATCCGCAGGGCGCGCTGTGCCTGACCGACGCGTGGAAGCAGCAGCCGGGCTACATCCAGTTCTCGTCGATCGGCCGCTGGGTGCTCGATCCGGCGGACGACGCGAACTTCGACAGCCCGCACCCGAGCTTCCCCGGGCTCGACGCGAAGAAGTGGCTGATCCAGGAGGTCATCGACGACCAGGTCGTGCCGAACATCGCGACCGACAACGAGGGCGCGCTCGCCGGCGCCATGCCGCTGACCGCGGATCCGTTCACGCCGGCGACGAGCACCGCGTCGGCCGCGATCACGACGGACCCGACCTCGCCGAAGTGGGTGCGGTACCCGTCGCTGCCCGCGACGGACCCGACGACCGGCGGCTTCGGCAACGCGTTCGAGCACGCCTCGCTGCTGCGGCCGGCGGCCGTCGGCCCCGGGCACTGCGCGACGAACCCGAGCATGGTCTGCGCGCAGAGCTCGGACTGCGGCGCGGTCGACCAGTGCATCTTCCCCGGCGTCCTCGGCACCGCGCGCGTGCAGACCGACGCGATCACCTTCCTGTTCGTCAACCACTAGGCCCAGGACCCCGCCATGAAGAAGCTAGCCTCCTGTCTGTTCACTGTTGCGCTCGGCGGCACGGCCTCGGCCAACGCTTTCCTGCTCAACGAGTTCGACGCGCGTGCGGTCGGCCGCGGTAACGCGACCACCGCGACCGAGACCGATCCGTCGGCGATCTACTACAACGTCGGCGGCCTCGCGGCCGGCGAGGGCACCAACGTCATGATCGGCGGCTCGCTGATCGCGCCCTCCACCGCGTTCACGTCCACCGATCCGACGACCGGCACCGCGACGAAGACCGAGGGCAACACGAGCCCGCAGCCGGTCCCGGGCCTGTTCGGCTCGACGCACCTCACCGACATGATCGCGGTCGGCCTCGGGTTCTACACGCCGTTCGGGCTCGCGAACGACTGGCCGGGCAGCTCGCCGCAGGCCAACGTCGCGCAGAACGTGTCGCTGCGGTCGTTCTTCATCACGCCCGCGGTCGGCCTCAACCTCGGCAGCTTCCTGCCCGGGCTGTCGGTCGGCGCCGGCGTCGATCTCGTGCCGGCGACGCTCGAGCTCAAGCAGCAGGTGTTCGTCGGCCAGGACGGTACCGGCTGCGGCGGCACCAACCCGAGCTGCGCGCACATCGGCGCGACCGCGTTCGGCGTCGGCGCCCGCCTCGGCGTGATGTACCGGCCGATGTCGGCGCCGCGCGTGTCGATCGGCGCGATGTGGCGCTCCGACGTCAACGAGGACTTCGACGGCAACGTCAACTTCGACGCGCCGGCGGAGTACCGCCAGATGCTGCCCGCCGACGGCCCGGCGAAGACGAACACGTTCGTGCTTCCGCAGTCGATCTCCGGCGGCGTTGGCTATCGCCCGGTCGACGGCCTCGAGATCGAGGCCGACCTCGTGTGGACGAACTGGGCCAAGCACAAGGAGCTCGACGTCACCGTGCCGAACCCGCCGGGCACCACCGGCACGATGGTGATCGCGAGCCCCGAGCACTACAGCAACACGACGACGCTGCGGTTCGGCGGCGAGTACACGATGCCGACGCTCGGCGCCGCGGTCCGCGCGGGCTTCATCTACGACCCGACGCCGGTGCCGGCCTCGACGCTGACCGCGACCTTGCCCGACGTCGATCGCTTCGACGTCACGCTCGGCGCGAGCAAGTCGTTCGGCCGCTACGGCGTGCACGGCGGCCTGCTGTTCGTGCTGCCGAAGAGCCGCTCGCCGTCGACGACCGACCCGTACATGCCCGAGTACAAGGGCACGTTCGACGTGTCGGCGTGGGTCGCGTCGGTGTCGCTGACCGCGCGCCTGGACAAGTGAGCCGATAGCTCGACCGGGCCAATCCGCTAGACGAGCTTCGGCTCGATCAGCTCGATCTCGCGCCAGCGTCCCGACCGGAAGCGCAGCCCGAGCGCGCACGCGAGCAGCGCGATGTAGCCGACGAGGCACCACATCGCGCCGAGCGGCCCGGCGTGCAGCACGCGCACGACGTAATACGCGGCCGGCACGAACCCGAGCCACGCGAGCACGATGCGCGCGCCCGCCGTCCACGCCGTGTCCCCCGCGGCGCGCAGCGTCTCCGACAGCGTCATGCCGGTCGCGTCGAACACCTGCCACAGCGCGCTGATCGCGAGCATCGACCCGCCGATCTCGACGAGCTCGCGCGGCTGGGACGCGGGCGAGAACCAGCCGAGCACGCGATCGGTCGCGAGCACGTACGCGGCGCCGACCGCGCACATCCACGCGATCGTGCAGCCGAGCGTCAGCTTGACGTCCGGCCACACCTCGTCGCGCTCGCCGCGGCCGATCGCCTGCGCCGCGAGGATCGCGCCGCCCTGCGCGAGACCGAACGCCGGCATGAACGCGATCGAGTTGATCGCGAGCACGACGTTGAACGCGGCGACCGTCGTGTCGCCGAGCCCGGCGAACACGCCGTTGACGAACAGCTGGAACGCGGCGAACTCGAGGAACCAGTTGAGCCCGTTCGGCAGCCCGAACCGGAACACGCGGGCGAGCTCGCCGCGGGTCAGGCCGAGCTTCCCGGCGCGCCGCGGCGCGCCGCCCCAGCCGCGCCAGTACGCGACCGCGATGAACGCGAACCCCAGCCAGCTCGCGACGCAGCTCGCGACCGCGGCACCGTTGACGCCGAGCGCGGGTGCGCCGAGGTGGCCGGCGATCAGGATCCAGTTCATCACCACGGCGCACGCCATCGTGATGAGACCGGCGATCATCTGCATCCACGTGTTGCCGAGGCCGGCGTACCAGTTGCCGAGCGCCTCGATGCCGACGATCGCGCCGATCGACAGCATCCGGATCATCATGTACTCGGTCATCGACTCGCGGACCGCGGGCGAGTAGGCGGTGAGCGACAGCACCGGCCCGACGAGCGGCAGCATCGCGAGCGCGATCAGCGCGGCGGCCGCCGCGATCGCGAGCGCGTACCACGCGAAGCGCGGCGCCTGGTCGCGCTCGCCGCGCCCGGTGAGCTGCGCGACGAAGCTCTGGATGATGAACACCGTGCCCATCGGCAGGATCACGAAGCCCATCACGTTGAGCCCGCCGGTCGCGGTGGCGGCGATCGCGCCGGCGCCGAGATCCTTGACCTGGATCGCGTCGGCGAACGTGATCACCGACTGGCTGGCGCGCGCGAGCACCATCGGGAGCGCGAGCGCGAGCAGGCTGGCGAGGCGCGACCGCACGGGGCAGGGGAAGATGCGCGATCGGCGCCGGGCGTGCAAGGATCCGCGCGTGGCGGCGAAGAAGCTCGCGCTCGCGGTCGGCCCGTTCGAGGTGACGGTGTCGAACCCCGACAAGCTGTACTTCGCGAAGGCGGGGATCACGAAGCTCGAGCTCGTCCGTTACTACCTGTCCGTGCAGCAGGGCGTGCTGCGCGCGCTCGCGCGGCGGCCGATGATCCTGAAGCGGTACGTCAACGGCGCCGAGGGCGAGCCGTTCTACCAGAAACGAGCGCCCGTCAAGCGGCCGCCGTACGTCGACATCGCGACGTTTTCGTTTCCGTCCGGGCGGCACGCCG
>JBLMXA010000370.1:0-7591 GCA_050257515.1 Acidobacteriota bacterium
CGCGGCGACGGCGCGCCGCTGCCGCCGTTCACGCAGCACGTCACCGATGACCTCGATCTGCTGTTCGTGATCGACAACTCGGCGTCGACCTCCGACAAGCAGACCTTGTTCGTGCAGAACTTCCCGAGCTTCGTGGCGGCGCTCGACGGGTTTCCGGGCGGCCGCCCGAACCTGCACCTCGGCGTCGTGACGACGACCGTCGACATCGGCGCGAGCAACTTCGGGCCGGGCTGTCCATCGCCGGATCCGAACGACAACGGCCTGCTCGTCAACACGCCGCGCGTCGCGACCGGCTGCAGCGGTCCGAGCGGCCGGTTCATCAGCGACATCGCGAGCTCGACCGGCGGGCGCACCACGAACTACACGGGCACGCTGAGCGACGCGTTCTCGTGCATCGCGCAGGTCGGCGCGACCGGCTGCGGCTTCGAGGCGCAGCTCGAGGGCATGAAGCGCGCGCTCGACAGCTCGCGCCCCGAGAACGCCGGGTTTCGGCGGACGAGCGCGAACCTCGCGATCGTGATCCTCACCGACGAGGACGACTGCTCCGCCGCCGATCCCGCGCTGTTCGGCCTCGGCAGCGATTCGGGACCGGGCGACTTTCGCTGCCAGCCGCTGTACGCGTACTCGTGCGACCAGCCGATCTCGGCCGCGGGGTCGGGCTCGTACACGAACTGCACGGTCCGGACCGGCTCGTACCTGCGCGATCCGGCCTACTACTACCAGTTCCTGACGACGCTCGCGGATCCCGCGAACCTCTACGTCGCGGTGATCGGCGGTGATCCGAAGTCGTCGATCCAGACCGGCATGATCACGACGCCGTTCTCGCAGTCGCTCGCGCTCGAGCCGTCGTGCACCGCGACGATCAACGGCAACCCGGCGATCGGCCGCCCCGGGATCCGGCTCGCCGACTTCGTCCAGCAGCTCGGGCGTCACGGTCTCTACGAGAGCGTGTGCCAGTCCGACTACTCCGCCGCGCTGTCGCAGATCGGCCAGCTGCTGCAGGACATCACGAGTACGTGCGTCGCCGGCTCCATCGACACGACCGATACCGACGCGTCGAACCCCGGCGTGCAGCCACCCTGCGCGGTCACCCAGAACGGCACGACGATCCCGATGTGCCACATGCTCGACGCGACGACGCCCGCGTCGGCGAACACGACGCCGTGCGCGTGGTTCGCGGTCGACGCGGCGTGCGCGGCGACGCCGTCGCAGCTCGAGCTGCACCTGCTCGGCGGTACGACCCCGGTCGATCTCAGCTGCGCGCCGAAGTAGTCACGCGGGCGGCACGGCGAGCCGCAGCGCGCGCGCGAGGCGCTCGAGATCCGAGGCTTCCTGCAGCGCGACGCGATCGCCGTTGCGGCCGCGGCGGCGCAGCTCGGGCAGCCGCTCGAGCAGCTTCCAGGTCGCGTTCTGCGCGAACCACAGATCGACGGCGCTCTTCATGCGCCCCGCGACCTCGGCCGCGCGCGCGAGCGTGTCGATCGCGCCGGGATCGATCGCGCTCGCATCCGAGGCGCTGGCGACGCGATCGATCAGCTTGCGCAGCCCCTCGCTCGCGGCGAGCGCGATCTCGGGCGCGTCGAGGTTGACCTGGACGTCGGCGGCCTCGGCCATGTGCTGGCGCAGCGCCTGGAAGCTCGCATCGTCGGCCTCGAGGTTCGCGAGCACGCGACGGCGCAGCGTCACCTCGGCGACGGTGTGCATGATCTCGGGCACGGGCAGGTCGTGCGCGACGAGCCAGCGGATCAGCGGCGCGTGCGCGTCGTAGGCGTCGCCGAGCTGCTCCTCGACGTTGCGGATCGGATCGGCGAGCACCGCGGCGAGCACGCGTTCGCGGCTGCCGGGCAGCAGCGCGCCGAGCGACAGCTGCGCGCCCGGGAAGTGGTGATCGATCGCGCGCTGCGCCGCGAACACGTCGGCCGTCTTGAGCGCGTTCGACAGCTCCTCGAGGATCGCGGTCCACTCGGCGCGTGCGGGCGGCGGCCGCACGCCGCCGGTGACGTGCTGCTCGCCGAGGTACAGGCCGGCGAAGCACAGCGTGGTCGCGGTCTCGGTCGAGCGCGAGCTGACGCGCGCCGACGCCGCGATCATCCGGGCGCGACCGCTGCGCCGCTCGACGCGCTCGACGAGCTCGACGCGAAAGCCGTGGACGTCGATCGCGTGCGTCGAGTCGTGCCCGGAGTGGAGCGAGCCGGCGGACGCTGACGAGCGGGAATCGACGAGCGCGTGCACCGCGACGTGGGCGCACACCTTCTCCGGATCGATGCGCGCGGGCCGCACGCGGCGCTCCCACACGCGGCGGCCGTCGCCCTCGCTGTCGAGGTTCGAGTGTGCGGCGCCGAGGCGCTCGACGAGCTCGCCCTCGACCGGCTCGCCGCCGACCGTCGCGAGCAGCTCGGCCGCCCGCGCCGCGTACTGCATGCACTGCACGGTCTCGATGCCCGACAGGTCGTCGAAGAACCAGCCGCAGCTCGTGTACATGAGCATCGCATGGCGCGCCATCTCCATCACCGACAGCGCGCGCACGCGCTCGTCGGCGGACAGCGAGTGCGAGGCGTGCGTCGCGAGGAACTGCTCGCGCGCCGGTGCGCCGTCGAGGAGGACCTGGACGTACGCGTCGCGCGCCGCCCACGCATCGGTGAACAGCAGGCCGCCGACCGAGTCGAGCGCCGCGGCGACCCGATCGCGCAGCCAGTCGAGCGCGTCGCGCAGCGGGCGCCGCCACTTCTGGTTCCAGCTCGGCCGGCCACCGCTGTTGCAGCCGCAGTCGGCGCGCCAGCGCTCGACCCCGTGCGCGCAGCTCCACGACGTGTTCTCCTGCAGCTGCACCTCCCACGTCGCCGGGTGCTTCGCGCGGAACTCGCCGTAGTTCGTCAGCCGCGTGCCATTCCAGTGGCCTTCCACCTGCGACAGCGCCCACGCGAGCGCCATGTCGCCATAGCGGTGGTGGTGGCCGTACGTCTCGCCATCGGTCGCGATGTGACACAGCGCCGGGCCGCCGCCCTCGAGCGGCCCGCGGTTCGTCATCCGCGCGATGATCTGGTGGCCGTCGACGAGCAGCCGCTCGAACGCGACCGCCTGCGCGGTGTGGCCGTCGTAGAAGAACAGATCGATCGAGCGGCCCGACGGCAGCTTGCACTTGTACGCGCGGCCGGGATCGACCGGCGTCGTGCGCCACTCTCGCTCGCCGGGCGCGCGCCACGCCTTCGCCTGGTACGGCGCGAGCACGGTGAACTCGATGTCCTGGGCCGCGAGCGCCTCGAGGCTCGCGGTGTCGGCCGCGCACTCGGGCAGCCACATGCCCTCCGGGGCGCGCCCGAACCGCCTGCGAAAGTCCGCGATGCCCCAGCGCACCTGCGTCGCGCGATCGCGCGGCGATGCGAGCGGCATGATCATGTGGTTGTAGGCCTGCGCCATCGCCGAGCCGTGCCCGGAGAACCGCGCGACGCTCGCGCGATCCGCGGCGACCAGCGCGTCGTGGACGTCGGGCGCTTGCTGCTCGAGCCACGACATCAGCGTCGGCCCGACGTCGAAGCTCATCCGCTCGTAGTTATCGACGATCTGGATGATCGTGCCGTGGCCGTCGACGACGCGCGCGGCCGTGTTCGGCCGGTAACACTCGGCGGTGATCCGGTCGTTCCAGTCGCGGTACGGGCGCGCGCTCGGCTGCGGCTCGATCGCCTCGAGCCAGGGATTCTCGCGGGGCGGCTGGTAGAAGTGGCCGTGGATGCAGACCCACTTCTCGGTCATCTACTTCCCACGAATAGCACGATTCAGCCGCCCGCCGGGATGAACGACGCGCCGACCGCACACCACGTGGCGCTGGCCTGTGTCGAGGTCCAGTGGAAGTCGACGTTCGACGGTGCCGCGACGTCCGCCTGGTCGGCGGCCGACTGGATCTCGAAGTTCTGCGCGTCGATCACGTTCAGCTGGCGCGACGTCTGCGCCGTCCCGGGCGAGAACGCCATCGCGAAGCCGCCCTGGTCCATCGCGGCCGCGACCGCCCACGCGTGCGGCGCGTTCGTCATCCACGACAGGTCGATCGACGTCGTGTTGCTGAGGAACGTCGCGCCGGACCGATCGAGCGGGTTGGTCTGGACGACGCCCGTGTACGAGATCGCGATCGCGGACTCGCCGGCGGTCGCCGCCATCAGCGTCACCGTCACCGGCGCGGTGCCCTGCCCTGGCGCCGCCAGCACCCACAGCTCGAGGTTGTCGAGCGAGCCAGCCGGCTGCGTGAACGTGACCCTCTGCAGCGGCGCCGAGCCGTACGTCACCGACGCGACCATCGGCGGCGTGCCGGCCATCGCGTTCGTGCGATCGCTGACCGCGACGAACAGGATCGGGTCCGCGCCGGTGATCGCGTGCGGCCAGCTCAGCGTGCTGGCGTTGACCGCGGTCGTCGAGGTCGACGCGTCGAACTGGATCGGCACCGCGGCGTCGCTCGCGACGTCGATCACGGGCGTGGCGTCGCCCGCGGCATCGATCGTGTCGAAGCCGCTGCGGCCGCACGCGGCAACGAGGATCAGCGCGGCGGCTCGCACGTTTCCGATTGTACTCATGGCGCGGGCTGTTCCGGACCCGCCGTGACGAACGTCTCGGGGCTGCGCTGGTTGGCGATCTCCGTGAGGATCCACTCTGGCGGCCGCTCGCCGCGGGCGATGTGGCCCTCATCGATCGCGCCCGTGATCTGGTAGTTGACGCCGCCGGAGCTGTTGCCGCCCCAGTTCGCGAGCCCCTGCACCACGCGCGTGCTCGGCGTGCCGGCGACGCACGGCGAGAGCACCTGGGACACGCCGTCGAGGTAGATCCGGTTGTGCGACGCGTCGGGCACGCCGTTGTAGAACACGACCGCGACGTGGTGCCAGCTGGGGTCGACGGTCGCGGTCATCCCGAGCAGCTCGCCCTGCTGCGTGTTGAATCCCTCGCAGCCGTTGCGCTGGAACCACACGTCGTAGGCGTTGCTGCCGGACGTGAACGCGAACGGGCCCTTGTCGAACGGGCCGGGAAACTCGAGCCAGAACGTGACCGTGGTCAGCGCGCCGGCGGTCGCGTCGGCGCCGGCCAGCGGAGACGTCACGTTGTGGGTCGTGTTGCCCGTGTTGTCGAGCCGCAGCGCGCCGCCGATCACGGCATCGGCGGACGCGATGCCGCCGTTGTCGGTGCCGTCGTTGACGCCGGTCGAGTCGTGCGCCGACAGGTTCGTGCCGTCGCCGAAGTGGTAGACGCCGACGAACGCGTTGCTCCACACCGCCGCCGGCTGCGCCTGATCGGTCGCGGCCGGGTCGCCGTAGTCGAGCTCGCGGCGCGTGTCGGCGGCCGCCGACACCTGAGGGACCTTGACCCACGCGACGAGCGCCGGCGGCGATGCCGTGTAGTTCTCGCGCTCGTACGCGAGCACCTGCCCGCTCGCGTCGCGAAACGTGAGGTCGAAGCCGTCGGCGCGCGCGTGGGCGGAGAGGTCGGCGTCGTGGAGCTCGACGAGCACCGGGAAGTCGGCGAGCTCGCCGGCGACCTGCGCGTGATCGATCACGAGCAGCTTGCGGAACCGCGTCGCGACGTCGAAGTCGACGCGGCCGCACGCCGCGAGCAGGACCAGCGCCGCAACCCGCACGCTTGCGATTCTACTGCGGCTCGTGCACGAACATCGAAATCCCGAGCGGCGGGGCGGTCACGATCAGCGACTGCGGGTGACCGCGCCAGCCCTGGCCGTCGGTGTGCATGCCGCCGCGGTTGCCCAGGCCGCTGCCGCCGTAGATCGTCGCGTCGGAGTTGAGGATCTCCTTCCAGAACCCCGCGCGCGGCACGCCGATGCGGTAGCCGTCGCGCGGCACCGGCGTGAAGTTCGCGACGACCAGCACCGGCGGGTCGTGCTCGCCGCCCCAGCGCAGGAACGCGAGCACGTTGCCCTCGCGGTCGTCGCCGACGAGCCACTCGAAGCCGACCGGATCGCAGTCGCGCACGTGCAGCGACGGGTACTTCTTGTACGCGGCGTTGAGATCGCCGATCCAGCGCGCGATGCCGGCGTGCGCGGGGTGCAGGCCGCACGCCCAGTCGAGCTGGTGATCGTGGTTCCACTCGTTCCACACCGCGATCTCGTCGCCCATGAACACGAGCTTCTTGCCGGGCAGCGACCACTGGTAGCCGAACAGCAGGCGCATCTGCGCGTACTTCTGCCACGGATCGCCGGGCAGCTTGCTGATCAGCGCGCCCTTGCCGTGGACGACCTCGTCGTGCGACAGCGGCAGCACGTAGTTCTCGCTGTTCTGGTAGATCGCGCGGAACGTCAGCTCGTCGTGGTGCCACTTGCGGTGGATCGGATCGCGCTCGAGGAACTTGAGCGTGTCGTGCATCCAGCCGAGGTCCCACTTGTAGCCGAAGCCGAGCCCGCCGTGGTCGGGCGGCCGCGACACGCCGCCCCACGCGGTCGACTCCTCGGCGATCGTCGTGACGTCGGGGTACGCGGTGTACACCGCGTGGTTGAACTGCTGCAGGAACGAGATCGCGTCGGGATCGTGGTTCGAGCCGTCCGGGTTCGGGATCCACTCGCCGGCCTTGCGCGAGTAGTCGAGGTACAGCATCGACGCCACGCCGTCGACGCGCAGGCCGTCGATGTGGTAGCGGTCGAGCCAGCTCATCGCCGAGCTGATCAGAAACGCGCGCACCTCGTGGCGCCCGTAGTTGAAGATGTAGCTCGTCCAGTCGGGATGGAAGCCGCGCCGCGGATCGGCGTGCTCGAACAGGTGCGTGCCGTCGAACTCGCCGAGGCCGTGCTGGTCGGTCGGGAAGTGCGCGGGGACCCAGTCGGCGATCACGCCGATGCCGCGCTGGTGCAGCTCGTCGATCATCGCCATCAGGTCCTCGGGCGCGCCGTAGCGCGTCGTCGGCGCGAAGTAGCCGGTGACCTGGTAGCCCCACGAGCCGTAGAACGGGTGCTCCATGATCGGCATCAGCTCGACGTGCGTGAACCCGAGCTGCGCGCAGTGATGACCGAGCTGCGCGCCGAGCTCGCGGTAGCCGAGCACGTCGTCGCGCTTGCGGCGCCACGACCCGAGGTGCAGCTCGTAGATCGACATCGCCGAGTCGCGCGCGCAGTGCTTCCCGCGCGTGCGCATCCACTCGGCGTCGCGCCACTCGTGGTGCGGCTGCCAGATGATCGACGCGGTCGTCGGCGGATGCTCCGCGCGCGCGGCGAACGGATCCGCCTTGTCGAACGTGCGGCCGTCGGCACCGACGATCGAGAACTTGTAGCGGGTGCCGTGACCGACGTTGGTGACGATGCCCTCCCAGATGCCGCTCGACTCGCGGGGCCTGAGCGGGTTCGAGCCGTGGACCCAGCCGTTCCAGTCGCCGACGACGGAGACGTGCCGCGCGTTCGGCGCCCACACCGCGAAGTACGTCCCGCCGGGCACGACGTGCGCGCCGAGCTTGTCGTAGAGCCGGTAGTGCGTGCCCTGGTTGAACAGGAACAGGTCGTCGCCGGTGAGTAAGCTCTGCACGGCGGCAGAGAATGCGCGTACTTAGGAGAGCACGCAACCGCTGGAGGGCGTGGCCGATAGCCCGGCCATGCACATCGGAACCATCCTCCTCG
>JBLMXA010000371.1:0-6502 GCA_050257515.1 Acidobacteriota bacterium
CGCAGCGACATCTGGGCGATCGGCGTCGTCATGTTCGAGCTGCTGACCGGCAAGCACCCGCTCGCGCCGTTCACGATCACCTCGCTGCTCGCCGAGGCGGCCGAGCTCGACCAGCCGATGCCGCCGATCGGCTCGGTCGTCCACGATCTGCCCGACCGGCTCGAGCGCATCGTCGACCGCTGCCTCGCCAAGCGCAAGGACCAGCGCTACCCCGACGCGAAGACGCTGCTCGCCGACCTCGAGGCGCTGGTGCCCGGCCGCTACGGCCGCAAGCTGCGCGACGACGAGAGCCCCTACCCCGGCCTCACCGCGTTCCAGGAGGAGGACGCCGATCGCTTCTTCGGCCGCACGCGCGACGTCGCGCGCATGCTGAACCGCCTGCGCGAGCACCCGCTCGTCGCGATCGCGGGTCCGTCCGGCATCGGCAAGTCGTCGTTCGTGCGCGCCGGCGTCGTGCCCGCGCTCAAGGGCTCCGGCGACGCGTGGGAGAGCTACATCGTGCGGCCCGGCCGCCAGGCGCTCGCGAGCCTCGCGAACGTGATCGCGCCGCTCATCACCGGGTCGACCGCCGACGGCACGCGCGTCAGCAACGCGAACATGCTCAAGCAGCACGAGGACGTGCTCGAGCGGCTGGCGCGCGAGCCCGGCTACCTCGGCCAGCTGCTCCGCGAGCGCGCCGCGCGCAAGAACACGCGGATCCTGCTGTTCGTCGATCAGTTCGAGGAGCTCTACACGCTCGTGCCGAACGCCGACGAGCGGCGCGCGTTCACGCAGTGCCTCGCCGGCGCCGCGGACGACGCGAGCTCGCCGATCCGGATCGTGCTGTCGGTGCGCTCCGACTTCCTCGACCGCGTCGGCGAGGATCGCGCGTTCCTCGACGAGCTGACGCGCGGCCTCGTGTTCCTGCAACCGCTCGGTCGCCCGGAGCTGTGCGAGGCGCTCACCCGCCCGCTCGACATGCTCGGCTACGACTTCGAGGGCGACGACCTCGTCGACGACATGCTCGACGAGCTCGCCGCCGTCCCCGGCGCGCTGCCGCTGCTGCAGTTCGCGGCGTCGCGGCTGTGGGACGCGCGCGACCGCAAGAACAAGCTGCTCACGCGCGCCGCGCACGGCGCGATGGGCGGCATCTCCGGCGCGCTCGCGACGCACGCCGACGAGGTGCTGACCGCGCTGCCGGTATCGTCGCACCGGATCGTGCGCGCGATCTTCCAGCGGCTCGTCACGCCGGAGCGCACGCGTGCGATCGCCGAGCTCGACGAGCTACGCGACCTCGGCGGCGACGTCGCGACCGTGATCGATCACCTCGTGCAGGCGCGCCTGCTCGTCGTGCAGAGCCAGGGCGAGCAAGGCGGCTCGGTCGAGCTCGTGCACGAGTCGCTGATCACGAGCTGGCCGACGCTGCGCCGCTGGCTCGACGAGAGCCAGGAGGACGCGGCGTTCCTCGCGCAGCTGCGCACCGCGGCGAAGCAGTGGGATCAAAAGGGCCGGCCGCCCGGCCTGCTGTGGCGAGGCGATACGGCGCGCGAGGCGCGCACGTGGCACGCGCGCTACAAGGGCGAGCTGCCGAACGTCGAGCACGCGTTCATCCACGCCGTGATCGCGCTCGCGACGCGGTCGACGCGGATCAAGCGCACCGCGGTCGTCGGCGCGATGGCGTTCTTGTCGCTGGTCGCCGCCGGCGCGGTCGTGCTGATGAACGACGCCCGCGAGCAGGCGCGGCGCGCCGAGGCGGCGACGGCCGAGGCGCAGAAGGAGACCAGGCGCGCGCAGCAGGCCGAGCGCACGGTCAGCGAGCAGCTCGCGCAGATCAAGGCCGAGCAGGCGGCGAAGGAGAAGGCTCAGGCCGAGGCGCTGCAGAAGGGCCACGAGGTCGAGATGACGCGGGAGCAGCTGCAGGACGCGCTCGTCAAGGCCGAGGCCGAGCGCGCGCGCGCGGAGGACGAATCGCGGAAGGCGCACGACGCCGCGGCCAAGGCGATGGCGGCCGCGGAGAGCGAGAAGAAGACGCGCGAGGAGGCGCAGCGGCTCTACGCGCAGGAGAAGGCGCACGCCGAGCAGCTCGAGCGCGAGGGCAAGAAGATCATCAAGGGTGACCTGAGGTAATTTTCCGCAGCCTGTTCAGTTGTGCGGCCGCGAGCGGTCGTGAATCATCACAGCGAAAAGGGGGAGACCGTGGCGAATGCTACTGTCGAACGGGTCCATGTACCGGGTGGCGCGCAGGAGCTACACGCGCACCTGCTCTTGAACGCGGCGTTCCATCACACGTCGAAGCTCGGCGCCGGCAAGGTCGACGTCGGCGTGAAGGTGACGCTGATCTATCGCAGCAACGGCCAGCTCGTCGCGCTGCAGAGCGCGCGCACGAACGTCGGCGCGCTCGACGCGCACGGCGTCGACGCGTCCACCGTGCGCGTCACGGTCAAGCTCCCGTACGCGGGCCATCCACCGGATCCCGGCACTTCCTTCGTCGGGCGCGCGCAGATGGTCACGGTACTTCCAGGCAACGTCGAGGTCCCGTTCGGGCCGGCGGAATAAAGGAGAGGACAGATGGCGGAGATTTCTTCGGTGATCACGGCGAGCCCCACCCCGGGGACAACGAACCTGCAGGTCGGCGTCGCGCTGCTCAAGGGCATCGACAACGCCGCGCGCAACGGCGGCGCGGACTTCGCGCTCAACGTGTCGGTGACCTATCTCTCGGTGAACAACACGATCGAGACGGTGTCGTCGGGCCGCACGCCGGTGAAGAACACGATCCTCGTCGGCGCGATCGACAACCGCACCGTCGCGGTGCAGCTCACGATCTCGTTCGCGGGCCATCCCGCGCCGGGCAACCAGCCGAGCTACACGGGCACGAGCCAGTGCGTGAACCGCGATCCCGCGGGGAACGACATCGAGCTCGGCCCGTCGGAGCAGTCGCAGCTCTGAGCTAGCTTTGCTCGCTCGCAGGTTGGCGCTGGGGTGCGCGGTGCTGCTCGCCGCGGTTTCGGTCTCGTGCTTCGGGAGCAGCACGACGACGTGCGGCGATCTGACCTGCCCCGGCGGCACGGTGTGCGCGCCCGGTGGCGCGCGCTGCGTGCAGCCCGACCAGCTGTCGGCGTGCGCGGGCAAGAGCGTCGGCGATGCGTGCGAGTTCGGCACGACCGCGGGCGCCTGCTTCGAGGGCGGCGTCTGCTACGCGACCGGCTGCGGCAACGGCATCGTCGAGCCGGGCGAGGTCTGCGACGACGGCAACCGCGTCTCCGGCGACGGCTGCTCTGCGGACTGCACGTCGGACGAGACGTGCGGCAACGGCATCGTCGACGTGACCGAGGGCTGCGACGCCGGCAGCGCGAACTCCGATGCCCCCGACGCGCCGTGCCGGCCCGACTGCACGCCGCGCCGCTGCGGCGACGGTATCGTCGATCCGGGCGCGAACGAGGACTGCGAGGGCACCGCGACCGGCGCGAGCTGCAACGACTTCGGCTTCTACGGCGGCACGCTGTCATGCTCGTCGACGTGCCGCTACGACACGACGACGTGCACGGGCAAGTGCGGCGACGGCATCCTCAACGGGCTCGAGGAGTGCGACGGCGCGGCGAACAACGGCGCGACGTGCCAGACGTTCGGCTTCCACGTCGGCTTCCTCGGCTGCAACAGCGAGTGCATCTACGACACCTCGAACTGCCACGAGCGCTGCGGCGACGGCGTGCTCGATCCCGCGGAGCAATGCGAGGGCGCGAACCTCGGCGGTGGGACGTGCGTCACTCAGGGCTTCTACGGCGGCACGCTCGGCTGCACCGGCGGCTGCGTCTACGACACCTCGCTGTGCAGCGGGCGCTGCGGCGACGGCGTGCTGCAGCCGTCCGAGGAGCAGTGCGACGGCATGATGCTCGGCACCGGGAGCTGCCAGAGCAACGGCTTCTACACCGGCAACCTCGCGTGCACGGTCGGCTGCACGTTCGACACCACCGGGTGCAGCGGGTCCTGCGGCGACGGCATCCTGCAGACCGCGAACGAGGCGTGCGACGGCGCGCTGCTGAACGGCAAGGCGTGCGGCGACTTCGGCTTCTACACCGGCACGCTCGGCTGCACCTCGGGCTGCGCGTTCGACACCAGCAACTGCAGCGAGAAGTGCGGCGACGGCATGAAGAACGGCCCGGAGCAGTGCGACGGCGGCGATCTCGGGCTCGACAAGCTCGGCGTCAAGACCAGCTGCACCGACTTCGGCTTCTACGCCGCGCCCGGCCTCGCGTGCACGAGCGCGTGCGGCTACGACACGTCCGCGTGCGGCGGTGGGTTCTGCGGCGACGGCGTCGTGCAGGCCACGCACGAGCAGTGCGACGGCGGTGACCTCGCCGGCGCGACGTGCCTGACGTTCGGCTTCTACAGCGCGACCGGGCTGTCGTGCGCGAGCGGCTGCGGCTACGACACCTCGGGCTGCCGCGGCTACTGCGGCGACGACGTCGTCACCGATCCACCGGAGGGCTGCGACAACCTGCCGGTCGGCAGCTGCGTCGACAACGGGTTCGACGGCGGCATCCTCGGGTGCTCCGGCGCGTGCACCGCGACGTTCGTCGGCTGCCGCTACATCGGCTGGCGTCCGGTGAGCTCGCCGACGACCGCGAACGTCAACGCGGTGTGGGCGGCGTCGCCCTCGCGCGTGTTCCTCGTCGGCGACTCCGGCACGATCCTCGCCGGCAGCGCGGGCGCGTGGGCGGCGCTGACGTCGGGGACGGCGCAGAACCTCGTCGGCGTGTGGGGCTCGAGCGGCAGCGACGTGTTCGCCGTCGGCACCGCCGGGACGATCCTCCACTACGACGGCACGAGCTGGAGCGCGATGACTTCGGGCACCGCACAGGATCTCGCCGGCGTGTGGGGCGCCGCGAGCAACGACGTGTTCGCGGTCGGCAGCAACGGCACGATCCTGCACTACGACGGCTCGGCGTGGTCGGCGCAGGCGTCGGGCACGGCGCTCGGCCTGATCGGCGTGTGGGGCACGTCGGGCAGCAACGTCTACGCGGTCGGCGACAGCGGCACGATCCGCCACTTGACCGGCGGCACGTGGACCGCGCAGGCATCGAGCTCCATCGTGCAGCTGCGCGGCGTGTGGGGCAGCTCGCCGAGCGACGTCTACGCGGTCGGCGCCGGCGGTGTGGTCGACCACTCCGCGGACGGCACGACCTGGACCGTGACGACCGTGTCACCCGCGACGCAGAGCTTCGATGGCGTGTGGGGGCGCAGCGCCACGAGCGTGTTCCTCGTCAGCAACTCGGGCGCGATCTATCAAGGCAGCGGCACGGCGTGGGCGACCGTGCCGGCGTCGAACGGCACGCAGCTGAACGGCCTCACCGGCACCACCGGCGGCGAGCTCTACGCGGTCGGCAACGCGGGCACGATCGTGCGCTACAGCAACTCGTCGTTCTCGTCGGCGAGCGCGGCGGCGTCGTCGGTGTTCCTCGAGGCGGTGTGGGGAGCCTCGCCGACGAGCCTCGTCGCGGTCGGGACGGGCGGCGCGATCGCGGCGTACAACGGCGCGGCGTGGTCGCCGCAGACGTCGGGGACGTCGGCGTTCTTGACGAGCGTGTGGGGCACGTCGGCGTCGAGCATCGTCGCGGTCGGCAGCGGCGGCACCGTCGACGTGTGGAACGGCTCGACGTGGAAGGTCTCGACGCCGGCGACGCAGAACCTGCAAGGCGTGTGGGGCAGCGGCAGCGAGTACTTCGCGGTCGGCGCGAGCGGCGCGATCCTGCACACGACGAACGGCGGCACGTCGTGGGCGACGATGACGTCCGGCACGTCGGCCGGCCTCTACGCGGTGTGGGGCTCGAGCGCGACGAACGTGTTCGCCGGCGGCAACGGCGTGATCCTGCGCTACACCGGCAGCTGGGCGCCGCTCGCGCTGCCGAAGCTCGGCTCGTTCGTCGTCCGCGGGATCGTCGGCACGAGCCCGACGAGCGTCTACTTCGTCGGCCAGGCCGGGCTCGTGCTGCACTGGGACGGCACGAGCGTCACGCAGATGGTCTCGGGCACGACGCACGATCTGTACGCCGCGAGCGGCCTGTTCGCCGCGACCGGCAGCGGCCCCGCCGACGTGTTCGCCGCCGGCCAGCAGGGCACGCTGCTCCACTACGACGGCCGCGCGTGGTCGGCGATGAACACGACGGCCGGCAGCGGCGATCTCGCCGGCGTGTGGGCGAGCACGACCTCGACGGTCGCCGTCGGCCAGGCCGGCGTCGCGGCGACGCTCGCGCGCACCGGGATGCCCTGCAGCGGCAGCGAGACCGCGTGCGACGACGGCTACGACAACGACTGCGATGGCGCGACCGACGCCGCCGACCCCGACTGCACGCCCAAGCCGGCCGAGCAGTGCGCGAACCAGATCGACGACGACGGCAACGGGCTCGTCGACTGCGCGGATCGCGCGGCGTGCGGCGCGCTCCAGGGCTGCCAGCAAGGCGGGCTGTGCAAGACCGCCGGCGCGCCCGCCCCCGCCCTCGCCTGCCCCGGTACCGGCACGAGCTCG
>JBLMXA010000372.1:0-3340 GCA_050257515.1 Acidobacteriota bacterium
GCCGCGCACCACCGCGGCGTCGTCCACCGCGACGTCAAGCCGGCGAACATCCTGTTCGACGAAACCGGCGCGGTGAAGCTCGTCGACTTCGGCATCGCGTCGTTCGGCGATCGCGATCTGACGTCGAGCGGCACGCAGATCGGGACGCCGGCGTACATGGCGCCGGAGCAGCTGCGAGGCCGCGTCGCCGACGTGCGCGCCGACCTCTACGCGGTCGGCGCCACGCTGTTCGAGACGGCCACCGGCACCCGGCTCCACGACCACGAGCGCACGCCGGCGCAGATCGAGGCCGAGGTCGCCGGCGCGACCGGCGATGCAGCGCTCGCCGCCGCGATCGCGCGTGCGGTGGCGCAGCTGCCCGCCGATCGGTTCGCGAGCGCGCGCGCGTTCGCCGATGCGCTGCGCGGCGAGCCGGCGCCACGGCCGCGGGCGAGCCACCGCTGGCTCGTCGCGGCGGCGGCGATGATCGTGCTCGCCGGGACCGCGGCCGCGCTCGTCGCGCGCCGGCACCGCGGCTCCACCGCCGGTGATCCGGGCGAGCTGCGGACGATCGCGGTGCTCCGGTTCGTCGATCACACCGGCGAGCCGCGCCTCGACTTCGCGGCCTCCGGCGTGCCGCACATCCTCGGCAGCGAGCTGCGCACGATCCCCGAGCTCAAGGTGATCGCGTACTACGACCTCGTCGACCGGCTCGGCGACGCGGCGGCTCCCGACGCGCGCTGGCAGGCGGCCGCGCGTGCGCTCGGCGCGCAGCTGACCGCACGCGGCGAGCTGTTCGCCGATCCCGCCGGCGTGCGCATTGTCGTCGACATCGCGTCGATCGACGGCGCGAGCGTCGGCCGCTTCGAGCGGATCACCAGCGTCGACAAGGTGGCGCCGGCGACCCGCGAGATCGCGCGCGACGTCGCGCGTGCGGCGTTCGGCCGCGCGTTACCGGCCGCCGGCCCGTCGCGGCAGTTCGAGATCGAGCGCAACCTGCAGCTCGCGATCGCCGCGCTCGAGCGCCAGGACTTCGCCGAGGCCGATGCCGAGCTGCAGAAGGTCGAGCTGCAGGCTCCCGATCTCGCCGAGGCGCAGTACTACCGCGCGCTGCTCGACTGGTGGCTGTCGCGCGACGTCGACGGTCCTGCTGCCCGCGCGCTCGCCGGCAACCTGGACCCGGCGCAGCGCGGCTTCATGGAGGGGCTCCGCCTCGTCAACCAGCGCGATCACCTGACGCCCGCGATCGCGTACTTCCGCGACCTCGCGAGGCGGTTCCCCGATCACCGCGACATCCAGTACGGTCTGTTCGAGTCGCTGTATCACGGCGGCTTTCCCGCCGACGCGATCGGCGTGTACCGGCAGCTCGGCGAGCGGTTTCCGAGCTTCCGGCTCGGCCTCAAGCACGCGCTCGCGTACTACGTGAACACCGCCGACGACGCCGGCATGCGATGGGCGATCGGCCGCCTCGATCCGGCGCAACGCGACGCCGTGCTGTGGCAAGCGCGCGCGTTCGTCGCGCGCCGCGACTACGCGGGCGCGATCGACCTGCTCCGCCGCCACGACACGCGCGATCCAGCGGCGCGCCAGGACGTGCGGCGCGAGCTCGCCGGCATCTACGCGCTCGCCCGCCAGCTGCCCCTCGCGCTCGACATCGCCGCGGACTGGCCGAAGACGGATCTTCCCCACCACGCCGCGGCGCTGCTCGGGCTCGCGCTCGCGCGCGGGCGCACCGCGGAGGCCGCGTCCTGGAGCGAGACCGCCGCGGCCGCCGCGCAGCTCGCGACCGGCGAGGACCAGCGCGATCGCGGCTGGCTCGAGCTCGCGGCGATCGAGCTGCCCGATGGCAATCGCGCGCGGCTCGAGCGGATCCGGCGCGGGCTCGGGAGCCACGGCGGCATCAACTCCGCGATCGCGCGCGTGCTGATCGCCGGCGTGCTCGCGGACGCCGACGCGCTCGACGCCGCGCGCAAGGCCGAGTTCCCCGAGGTCGTCGCCGTCGCCGACGCGTTCGTCGCCGAATCGGCGAGCGACTGGCAGCGCGCGAAGGACGCGTGGACGCGCGCGGTGACCGCCGCGGCCGACGGCGACTACCTCGTCGTCGAGCGGCTCGGCGTCGCGCGGGCCGCGCGCGAGCTCGGCGATCACGCCGGCGTGCTCGCGGCGTGCGACGAGGTGATCCGCCCGCGGCGCTTCACGTGGGCGTGGGGAGCCGCGGTCGGGACCTGCCTGGTGTGGTCGCAGGAGGCCGCGACCGCGCTCGGCCGCGCCGACGATGCCCGCGCGTTCGCGCGCCAGCTCGCCGAGCTGCACGGCTGACTGGTCGGCTGACCCCTGTAGCGCCGGGCGCTACAGGCCGCGCCGGCCGTGCGCGGGCAATGGCACAGTTGGCGCGGCACGCGCGTTGCTGTGATGACCTGCGATGTCGTGCAACCCGAAGCTGCTGGGCCAGCTGTATCGCCTGTACCGGCCGCTCGCCGACGGCGCGACCGGCGTCGTGTACCGCGGCCTGCAGGTCTCGGTCGGCCGGCCGGTGGCGATCAAGGTCATGCACGGGCCGGTGGTCGGCGATCCGGACATCCGCCGGCGCCTGCTGCGCGACGCGCGGCTGATCGCGAGCTTCGCGCACCCCAACATCGTCCACGTTCACGACTACGGCACGACGCCGGAGGGGATCGTGTTCGTCGTGATGGAGCTGCTCCACGGCAACACGCTCGCCCAGGAGCTCGCGATGGAGCGGCCGTTCGCGCCGCGGCGAGCGCTCGAGATCGCGGTCCAGATCGCCGACGCGCTCGACGCCGCCCACCAGCGCGCGGTGCTCCACCGGCGACTCACGCCGAACAACGTGTTCTTGCTGTTCGACCCGCTCTCGCGCGATCGCGTCAAGCTCGTCGACTTCGGGCTGAGCCGGCGCACCGCGTACGACGCGCACGACGACCTGCGCGCGCTCGGCGGCGTGTTGCACCTGATGGTCGGCGACGCGCCGCCACGCACGCTCGGCAGGCTCGTCGACGCGCTGCTCGCGAAGCGGCTCGAGTCGGCCGCCGTCGCGCGCGCGCAGCTGCAGGCGCTGATCGATCAGACGACCACGGTGGAGCTGCGGCGCAGACCGCGCCGGCAGGACCCGCGCACCGCGCAGCACACGGTCACGCCGAGCTAGTAGATCGCGAGCACGGCCACCGCGGCCGCAGCGGCCGCGAGCGACGCGACGAGCCACCACCACGACCGGCGCGGCTCGGCGGGCACGTCCTCGATCGACGCGATCTCCTGGTCGGGCTGCTCGAACCACACCGCGTCGAACGAGCGCGTCTCGCTCGGCTGCGCGGTGCGCACGCGCACGGTCCGCGCGAACGTCGTCGGC
>JBLMXA010000373.1:0-12705 GCA_050257515.1 Acidobacteriota bacterium
CCCCAATGATGCCGGCTGGTACAGCGCCTCGGCACGAGCGATGTCCGACGAGCGAGGACGGACACCGAGGCGCGTGAGGTGCCCGGCGAGCGAGCACATTCCTTCGGCGTCCCCGAGCTGAGTAGCACGCTCGAAGCAGCGCTTGGCCTGGCGCAGGTTGCGCCGCACAAGCACCGTGCCGTCGGGGTGACGCAGGCCGGCGCCATAGAACTCGCCAAGCGTGACGAGTGCATCCGCGTCGTCACTTCCGTGCCGCCTCGCGCAGGTTGTGGATGTGGCCGGGTGTCCAGTCGCTTGTAAGCGGTGGTCGGTCTTGGAGGTCGTTCATCGGATCCCGCTGCCTGGTCACGCAGGCGGCTCGGTCGCTACTTCCAGCCTCGGCGAGTTAGGAACTGCACGTTCGATTCAAAGCCAGCGGTGACTGTAGGAGCGAGCTTCTTCGAGATCGTGGCGCTGACGAGTCCTCGTGGCTTCCACTCCTTGAAGTGACCGAACAACGTCCATGTCACCTTCCACGCGAGTCCCACGCGAGCCAGGGTGAGGCCCTTAGGCACGAGACTCGCAGCGTTCCGCTTCACGTACTCATGCTGACGATGGAAGAAGAAATGCATCCCATCGAGAGAGTCGGCAGAGCCGAAGCATCGCTTGCCAACGTCGAGGACTGTCTGTCGCTGGTCCTTGGTGAGGAGAGTGTAGATGGTGTTGCATCCCGACACAGGCCGGCGCTCTCTGTGCGAGGCCAGCCAGTCGGCGCGTTGCTTCGCGGTGTAGCCGAGCAGGTGACTCCGTTGTGCTTCCGCGGCAGCGCTCCAGCGCCTCTCACCCTCAAATGCGGTCTCGTTCAACGCCGCGAGTGCCGACACTCGCCACGCTTGATCCAGTGGCAAGACGAACACGTCTGGCTCTTGGCGTTCGAGCGGGAAGGAGTTCCGATGATTGTGGATGAGTACGGCTAGATCTCGCTCGACCGCCATGTGAACCAGCTCGCCGAAGTCCGGGTCCCCTGACCCAAAGCACGAGATCGGAAAGCCGGTGAAGTAGAGCGCCTTCTTCTTGCTGCGGACCGCGTCTAGCACCGACTTCAAGGTCTTGTACGGGACCAGCTTCGGGTCGTGCCGATGCTTCTCGAAGAGCGTCGCTGCATCAAACTTCCGCCTCATCGGACGAGCGCAATTTCGACCGCGACCCCGGCGGCTGTGAAGCGCTGGCTGCCAAAACCGTCCCTGAGGCCGTCCCAGCGTCGCCATCCCCGGCTCCACCACGACGACCAGCAAACCTCCAAGCCTCCCCCAAAAGCGAAAACGCCTCGCGTGGTTAGCAAGGCGTCTTCTTCCCGGTGGAGCCGTGGGGGATCGAACCCCAGACCTCTAGAGTGCGATTCTAGCGCTCTCCCAGCTGAGCTACGACCCCAGGAGTGGCGGTATGGGTACCAGCGCGTGCTCGGGGTGTCAAGCGGCGTCATTCCAGCTGGTCGAGCCAGCGGTCGACTTCGCGGACGAGGTCGGAGCGCGCGGGAGCGACGCCATCGCGCAGGAACTCGACCGCGCGCGCGAGGACCTGCGGGTCGCGCAGGATGCGGCGGTGGCCGAGGCCCTCGGTCGCGATCAGCTCGGAGGTGGGCCAGGCGGCCGCGAGCCGCGCGCCGTGCTCGAACGGAACCTCGCGATCGGCGCGATCGTGGACGATCAGCAGCGAGCCGTCGCGTGCGGCGACCAGGCGGTCGAGCGACAGCGCCGCCGGCGCGACGCCGGTGTGCGCGGCGAGGCGCAGCTCGAGCGCGTCGCGATCGCGGTCGTCGAGCCCGACGACGCGCGCGAACCGGCGCACCGCATCGTCGATCAGCACGTTGGGAGCGAGCATCACGTAGCGCGGCGCGATCAACCCGCCGCGCACCTGTGCGAGCAGCGCGCCCGCCGCGCCGAACGAGTGCGCGACGATGCCGTGCAGCGGCCCGACCGCGGCGGCGACGTCGGCGATGCAGTCGGCGAGATCGGTGAGATACAGGCGGTGCTCGGGCGAGTCGCCGTGGCCTGGGGCATCGAACGCGACGACGGTCATCCCCGCGGCGACGAGCGGCTCGACGAGCGCGCCGAGCTGCGAGCCGCGTCCTTCCCAGCCGTGGACGAGCAGCACGACCGGTCCGCGGCCCCACCGCCACGCGGCGAGCGTGCAGCGGGTGCCGTCGGCATGCGGCGAGCGCAGCGTGACCTCGACCGTCAGCGGGCGCGCGCTCGCGAGCACGGCGCGCTCGCGGTCCGGACGGCGGTGGCGGCGCGGCGTGGTGAACAGTCGTTCGGCGAAGCTCGTGCCGAGCTCCTCGGAGACGATGTACGCGGTCTGCAGCGCCGCGCGCGTCAGTCTCACCATGTTTCGCGAACGAACGATCGTGCTATTTTTCGACGGCGTGACGTCCATGGTTGGCCCTCCTGGGCGGCGAACGAGGTCAGCGATGACGTGACGTGGCAGCGCGCGCGGATGCGATCAGCCGCTCGAACGCCTGGCGCGTATGGTCGAGCGCGGCGGGGTCGCGGAGGAAGTGCAAGAACGTGTGGCACGACAGCATGGCGCCGTAGATCTCGAACGCGAGCTGATCGGGATCGACCTCGGCGCGGAAGTGACCCTCGCGCACCGCGATCCGGACGGCCTTCGCGAGCTCGTCGATCCAGTCCTTGCACGCGCGCACCAGGGCGTCGCGCGGCGGGCCTGGCCGATCGTCGAGCTCGGCGCTCGCACCGACGAAGAAGCAGCCACCGGGCCGCTGCCCCCACGCGAGCCATCGCTCGAACAGCGCGCGGACGCGCGGCTCGCCGCGCGGCTCGCGGAGCGCGGGCACCATCACGTCCTGCACGAACTGCCGCGATGCCTCCTCGACGACGGCGACCTCGAGCGCTTCCTTCGAGCCGAAGTGGGCGAACAGCCCGCTCTTCGACAGCCGCAGGTCCTCGGCGAGCCTGCCGATCGAGAGTCCCGAGACGCCGACCTTCGTCGCGAGCTCGAACGCGCGGGAGAGGATCGCCTGCCGCGTTTGATCTCCCTTGCTCACCCCACCAGAATAGAACGGTCGTGCGTTTTGTCAAGCACGTGATCGGCAGGTATCGTGCGAGCTGGCGATGGCGCGAGAACGACTCGACAAGCTGCTCGTGGACCGCGGCCTGTGCGCCAGCCGCGAGCGCGCGCGGGCGCTCGTGATGAGCGGCGCCGTGCTGGTCGGCGGCCATGCCGAGACCAAGCCGGGCACGCTCGTCGACCCCAACGCCGACATCGTGCTGCGCGAGGCCGACCATCCGTACGTGTCGCGCGGCGCGCTCAAGCTCGTGAAGGGCCTCGACACCTTCGAGATCGATCCCGCCGGCAAGGTCGCGCTCGACGTCGGCGCCTCCACGGGCGGCTTCACCGACGTGCTGCTCCGCCGCGGGGCCGCGCGCGTCTACGCGATCGACGTCGGCTACGGCCAGCTCGCGTGGTCGCTGCGCCAGGATCCGCGCGTGGTTGTCCTCGAGCGCCAGAACGCGCGCTCGATGGATGTCGCGCTCGTGCCCGAGGCCTGCGACCTCGCCGTCATCGACGTCTCGTTCATCTCGCTCACGCTCGTGCTCCCGCGTGTCGCCGAGCTGCTGCGCCCGCCGCCGGGCAAGCCGATCATCGCGCTCGTGAAGCCTCAGTTCGAGGTCGGCCGCGAGCAGGTCGGCAAGGGCGGCGTCGTGCGCGACGAGTCCGTCCGCCTCGGCGCGGTGGAGAAGATCCGGAGCTGGGCGGCCTCGCATGGCTTCACGCCGGGCGCGCACGTCGAATCACCGATCACGGGTCCGGCGGGAAACGTCGAGTACTTGCTGCTGCTCCGGACGGCGATGGCCTGAGCTCCGGCATCTGCGGCATGTGCCGCGAGCGGGCCGCCAGCCGCCGCTCGCCGTGAGCATGTCGGCCGGCGATGAATTAACGAATGAACGTTCATTCATTAAATAGTGGTTGCACTGCCATGGGGGATGGAGGTAGACAATTAATGAATGAACGTTCATTCGTTAAATGCCGAGGGCAGGCGCAAGCGGCAAGTCCGCGCGAAGGACGTGCCGAGCCGCGGGCGGCGGGGCGGCGAGCGGCGGCGCAAGGACCGCCGGCAGGAAGCCGGGCGGAGGAGCGGTGACCGGCGAGAGCTGCGAGGGCGCCCGGTGGAGGGTGACAAGCGGAGGGCGATCCTCGACGCCGCGCTGCGCACGTTCGCCGAGCGCGGGTATCACGGCACCTCGGTGCCGGATGTGGCGCGTGCGGCGGAGATCGCGACCGGTACGATGTACCTCTACTTCGACACCAAGCAGAGCCTCGTCAACGAGGTGTTCCGCGATGCGAAGACGCGGCTGCGCGCCGCGCTGTTCGACGGCGCGGAGCCGCTGACGAGCTACGACCTCGCGCTCGGCAAGCGCTGGTTCGAGGACGTGTGGCGCCGGCTCGCGGCGTTCGCGCGCAACGAGCCGGACGCGTTTCGCTTCCTCGAGATGCAGGACCACGCGCCGTACCTCGACAGCGAGAGCCGGCAGGTCGAGCTGTCGGTGCTCGCGCCGCTCGTGCGCGATGGCAACCGGCTGCGCGGACGCCTCGGCGGGCCGCCGGTCGACGTCGCGATCGCGCTGCTGTGGGGCGCGTTCGTCGGCCTCGTCAAGGCAGGTCGGCTCGGCTATCTCCAGCTCGACGACCGCAAGCTCGCGCAGGCCGCCGATGCGTGCTGGCGCATGATCGCGCCCGACGTGTCGCGCGCGGCCGGCAAGAGTTGATTCACGAAAGGATCGATCATGTTCGCTTCCACGATTGCCACGTCCACCACCCGCCGCACGCCGGTGCTCGGCCTCGATGACCTCGCGTCGCGCTCGGGCGAGGATCTCGAGCTGACGTATCGCGCCGCGACACCGCCGCGATCGATGCACGCCGCCGATGGCGCGCTCGTCGGCCGCATGCTCGCGATCCGCGCCATGCCCGAGCTGCTCGCCGCTCCGCTGCGGCGATGGGCGGCGTCGCGCTCGTTCGTGTGGGAAGGCAAGACGTTCGACGCGATCAGTGACGAGCGCGGGTCGGGACACAACCGCGTGTTCCTGCCGAACGTGCTCGGCCGCCAGAACCTGTTTCCGTTCGCGACGTCGTTCGCCGCGTCGGCGATCGACGGCAAGCCGACGCTCGTGCTCGACTACGACCTCGAGGCGAACCCCGGGTTCATCCGCCGCATTCACGACGAGATCCGCGAGGTCGCGCCGGGCGTGTTCCTCGGCCCGGCGATGTGGAAGCGCGCGCGCGACAAGGTGCTCGTGCTGTGGTTCGCGCTCGACGCGAACGCGGCCGCGAGGCCATCGTGACCGCGTTCGTGCCGCCTGGACACGTGCTGCTGACCGGCGCCGGCGGCGCGATCGGTGCGGCGCTCGCGCGGGCGATGCGCGCGGCATGGCCAGACGTCGCGCTCGCGCTCGTCGATGTCGATCGCGCTGCGCTCGATACGCTCGCGCGCGAGCTCGCGGCCGAGCATCCACGCGCCGCGGCGAGCATCCATGTCGCGGACCTGCGCGATCTCGCGGCGCTGCCGGCGCTCGTCACATCGATCGAGCAGGCCGGTCCGCTCGACGGGCTGGTCAACTGCGCGGGCGTGATGCGCGTGCAGAACGTTGCGACCTGGAGCTGGGACGACGCGAGCTCGCTGCTCGCGGTCGATCTGCTCGCGCCTCTGCGGCTGCAGGATCTCGTCGTGCGCGGGATGACGATCCGCGGGCGTGGCGCGATCGTCAACGTCGCGAGCATGGCGGGGCGCGTGCCGCTGCGCGGCTGCGCGTACTACGGCGCGGCGAAGGCCGGGCTCGCGATGGCGAGCGAGATCGCGCGCGCGGATCTCGCCGCGCACGGCATCCGCGTCGTCACGGTGTACCCGGGGCCGGTGCGATCGGCGCTCGAGCAGGGCGCGCGCGACGCGTACGGCGGCGGCGGCCTGCTCGGTCGCATCGTGCCGACCGGTGACCCGGCGGAGCTCGCGACGAAGGTCGTGCACGCGCTCGACCACGACGAGCCGCGCGTCATCTATCCCGCGGTGTACGGTGTCGGCTGGACCGCGCCGAACCTGAGCCGCTGGATCGCGCTGTCGTACGGGCCGCCGCCGCTCGCGTGAACGACGCCCGCTCGGTCGCCCTTACAGATCCTTCGCCAGCGCCACGAACCTGCGCTCGCTCGCGATGCCGGCGACCTTGTCGTAGAACGGCCGCGGGCCGATCCACGCGACCTCGCAGCGCGCGTGCTCGGTCGCGACATCGACGAGGCACGCGACGAGCAGGGCCTCGCCGAGGCCGTGGCCGCGGTGCGCGGGCCACGTGCCGGTCGGCCCGAACCAGCCGAGCCCGGAGTTGTTGCCATCGTGCGCCGCGAACGCGCAGTAGGCGTCGTCGCGCATCGCGACGTGGACGCCGGGCGGATCGTACGCGAGCGCGCGCGCGAGCTCGAACGGCCACGCGCCGCCGAACTCGCCGGCGACCGCCGACACGAGCGCGTGCTCGTCGCGGCGCGCGCGGCGCACCTGGTAGCCGCGCGCGGCGGCGGCGGCGGCGAGCTCGTCGGCGCGCGCGCGCGACACGCGCGGGTTGCCCGCCACGTCGATCAGCACGTTGCAGCGCGGCTCGCCGGCGCGCGCGAAGCCGCGGCGCTCGAGCCACGCGATCGCGGGCTCGTTGCGCTCGTCGACGCCGGGCGCGAGGTAGTTGCCCGGCTGATCGAGCGCGCGCAGCCGCGTCTCGCCCGCCGCGCGTGCCGCGGCCTCGCACGCCGCGAGCAGCGCGCTGCCCGCACCGCGGTGGCGCGCGCGGGGCTCGACCGCGATCACGCGCAGGTACTTGCCCGCGACGGCCGCGACACCGACGAGCTGGCCGCCGTCCCACGCACCGAATGCCTGCGGCAGACCGGCCGGCGCCTCGCCGAACAGCTTCTCGTCGGCGACCTCGCTCGCACGATCGAACGCGCACGCATCGGCGAGCACGAGCTCGGCCGCGCGCAGGTCGGCGCGGTCGAGCGGCTGCACGCGGAAGCTGCTCACGAGGCGAGCATAGCGCGCGCTCCGCGTTCCGCGGGTATGCTCGTCGCGATGCGCGCGATGCTGCTCTGTGCGGGGCTGTCGACCCGGCTCGGCAAGCTCGGAGGCGAGCGACCCAAGCCGATGCTGCCGGTGTGCGGCATGCCGATCCTCGCGTACGGCATCGCGAACCTCGTCGCGCACGGCATCCGCGACCTCGTGATCAACCTCCACCACAAGGGCGAGCTGATCCGCGGCGAGCTCGGCGATGGCCGCCGCTTCGGCGCGCGCATCACGTACGTCGAGGAGCCGGTGATCCTCGGCACCGGCGGCGGCCTCAAGCACGCGCTGCCGCTGCTCGATCCCGGCGGCAGCGACGAGCCGTTCCTGTCCGTCAACGGCAAGCTGATCTTCGATCTCGACTTCACCGCGCTCGTCGCCGCGTTTCGCGCCGCGCCCGCCGACACGCTCGGCATGATGGTCGTCCGCCGCGTGCCCGACGCGAAGGCGTGGGGCGCCGTCGAGGTCCAGCCCGACGGCCGGATCACGAACATCCTCGGCGACGGCGAGCACATGTTCTGCGGCGTGCACGTGACGCGGCCTTCGATCATGGCGCGGCTGCCCGACGGCGAGTGCGACTCGATCCGCCAGGGCTACCTGCCGTGGCTGCGCGCCGGCGGCCGCGTGCTCGCGTACGAGCACGCACGCGGCTACTTCGCGGAGCACTCGACTCCCGAGCGCTACGTCGAGTCGAACCGCGCGCTGCTCGACGGTGCCGTGCTGCGCCACCCGCCGGGTCGCGCGCGCGGCGTCGATCCGACGGCGCGCATCGATCCGCGCGCGACGATCGTCGAGCCGGTGAAGATCTGCGCCGGCGCGCGCGTCGAGGGCGCCGTCACCGTCGGGCCGCACGCGGTGGTCGGCGAGGGGGCGCGCGTCACGCGCTCGATCGCGGACACGATCGTGTGGGCCGGCGCGGTCGCCGATGCGAGCAACGCCGGCGAGCCGATCGTCACGTAGCCGGACAGCCGAGCGACGGCAGCTTCGCGGTCTGCTCGATGCACTCCTTCACGGCCTTGCGCACGCTGGCCTGCGCCTGGAGCACGTCGTCCTTGCTCGAGTCCGGGCTCGCCGCGACCTCGAGGCCGAGGCGGATCGCGTCGGGCAGCGCCTTCGCGAGCCCGCACTGCTGCTTGACGGCCGCGAGCTTGTCGGCGCACGCGCACACGCGGTCGACGTACGCCTGGCACGCATCGCGGCTGCGCTGGATCTCCTCGGGCGCCATCGCCGGCGCCTTGTCCTGCGCGGGCGGCGCCTCGTGCTTGTTCGCGCACGCGCACGCGCCGAGGCCGAACCCGAGCACGAGCGCGAGCCCGAGCCGCGTCACGCCGCCTCGACCCGCGCGAGCACGCACGAGATGTTGTCGACGCCGCCCTCCTCGTTCGCCGCGGAGATCAGCCGCTCGACCGCGCGGTCGAGATCCTTCTCGGTCATCAGCACGTGCTGGATCTGATCGTCCTTGATCATGCCGGTGAGCCCGTCGGAGCACAGCAGGTAGGTGTCGCCGACCTTCGGCTGCTGGGTGATGACGTCGACCTGCACGCTCTCCTTCATGCCGAGCGCGCGCACGATCACGTTCTTGTGAGGCCAGTTCTCGGCCTCCTCCGGCGTCACCCGCTTCATCCGGATGTAGTCGTTGATCAGCGAGTGGTCCTCGGTGAGCTGCACGAGCTCGGTGCCGCGCGCGCGGTAGCAGCGGCTGTCGCCGACGTGGCCGATGATCAGGTGATCGTCGAGGAAGTACAGCGCGACGCAGGTCGTGCCCATGCCCTTGAACCGGGCCTCGCGCTGCGAGCGCTCCCAGATCTCGAGGTTGGCCAGCATGATCCCGGTGACCATGCGGTTGATGTCCTTGCGCATGTCGCGGTCGACCTTGTAGGGCCAGGTGAGCGTCTGCTGCTTCCCGGTCTCGGTGAAGTGGTCGACGATCAGCTCGACGGCGAGCCGGCTCGCGACCTCGCCCGAGGCGTGGCCGCCCATGCCGTCGCACACGATCGCGAGGCGCTCGCCGGTCTCGGGCAGCGCGATCGAGTCTTCATTGTGATCGCGCTTGCGACCGATGTTCGTGTCGCCGGCGAACCGCACTCGCGCTCCGTCGAGGGGGAACGAGAAACTCACTGCCCGGATTCTAGCAGCAGGGACCCGATTGACTCCACCCGCGCGACTGACGATGCTCGGGGGGATGTCGTCCGCGACCGCTGGGATGTGGGGATACGCCGAGGGGAACCGGACGGTGGTCGCGGTGGTCGTCGTGGTGGTCGTGATCGCGGCGCTGGCCTACGTGGCGCGCCGGCTGTGGAGGCGGTGATGGCGGAGCTGGCGAGAGGGACCGTTGCGGATCGGCCGTGGGGTCGCACGATCGCGGCGCTCGCGCTGCGCGGGGCGACCGGCCAGCTGACGCTGACCTGCGACGGCAAGCCCTACCAGATCGCGTTCCAGCAGGGCGCGATCGTCGGTGCCAGCTCGCCGCTCGCGAACGACTCCGCCGTGCGGATCGCGCTGACGGGAAACCTCGTGATCCCGTCGCAGGTCGCCGACATCTCGCGCCGGCTCGCCGCCGCGCCCGGCCGCGACGAGGTCGACGTGATCGCCGAGGCGACCCGGATCGCACCCGAGCTGGTGCAGCGGCTGCGCCGGAGGCTGGTCGCGCAGCGCGCGGCGCGCACGTTCTCCGTCGAGCACGGCGAGTTCGTCGTCGTCGACCAGATCACCGTGCCGGTCGTCCCGGGGAACGAGCTCGACGTTCGCACGATCGTGTACATGGGCGCCCGCGGGAACCTGACGGAGGTGCGCCTCGAGCAGGAGGTGGCCCAGCTCGGCGGGTGGTTCCAGATCAAGCGCGAGGCGATCGAGGACCTGCCGCAGTACGGCTTCACCGAGACCGAGCGCCCGGTGCTGACCAAGCTCGTCGGCGGCGCGAGCCTTCCGGACCTGCTCGCGACGAGCACGGCCGAGATCGACGGGCGCGGCGTGCGCGCGATCGTCTACGCGCTCGCGTCCTGCGGTGCGTGCGAGGTCAAGGCCGACAGCGGGCTCGCCGAGCCGCGCACGCGCACGCGCCCGAGCACCGCGCCGCCGCCGCCGCGGCTCGGATCGTCGACGATGACGCCGCCGGGGTTCCGCCGGCCGTCGGGCACGGGCGAGCCGCCGGTGATCGAGCGGCCGCGCTCGAACAGCAGCCAGCCGGCGAAGAAGCCGCCGACCGAGCCGCCGTTCTCGCGCGCGATCACGCCGCCGATGGTCGAGCCACCCGACGGCATCCGCGTGCGCACGCCGAGCATCCCGCCGACGTCGCGCACGCAGACGCCGAGCTCCGGGCCGATCCCGTCGCGCGTGCCGACGAACAACAGCGGCGCGATCCCGGTGCCGCTGTCGACCGGCGCGAGCGGGTCGATGCCGCGCGCGTCGAGCACGACGCAAGCGCCGATCCCGATGCCGGGCAAGACGCAGCCGCCGGGCAGCACGATCCCGGGTGCGCCGGGCAAGACGCAGCCGCCGGGCAGCACGATCCCGGTGCAGACGCGCACGAAGACGACGACGATGTCGCCTGCGCTCGCCGGCCGCCCACGCCGCACGACGGCCGCGGCGCAGGAGACCGAGCAGCTGATCGACGAGCTCGTGCCGCTGCTCGATCGCGGCGCGGATCACTTCGCGCTGCTCGGCGTGCCGTACGACGCGCCGTCCGATGCCGTGCGCACCGCGTACTTCAACCTCGCGCGCAAGCTCCACCCCGATCGCCTCGCCGCGCTCGGCGTCGACGATCCGCAGCGCAACGCGCAGCGGCTGTTCGCGCAGATCAACACCGCGTTCGCGGTGCTGACCGATCCGGTGCGCCGCAAGGAGTACATGGCGGTGGTCCAGCGCGGTGGCGAGCAGGTCGTCCAGGCGGAGCAGTCGGCGGCCGAGGATCTCGCGATGCGGGTGATGGCGGCCGAGGAGGCGTTCCGTCAGGGCGAGATGGCGCTGCGCCGCGATCAGTACGCGCAGGCGGTCGCCGCGTTCACCTCGGCGGTCGAGCTCGCACCGAACGAGCCCGAGTACCAGGCGCTGCTCGCGTGGGCGAAGTTCGCGGCCGCCGCCGACAAGGCCGCGATCGCGAGCGCGACGCGCAGCGCGCTGGCGAAGGCCGCCGACGCGAGCGACACGTCGATCACCGCACGCTTCTATCTCGGCCGCGTCGAGCGCATGCTCGGCCGCGAGAAGGAGGCGCTGTCGCACTTCCAGATGGTGCTGATGCTCAAGCCCGGCCACTCCGAGGCCCGGAGCGAGGCGCGCATCCTCGAGCAGCGGCTGCGCGGCAAGCGCTAGCTTCGCGAGCACTCAGAGGATCAACCGCTAAGACCCCGAGAGCGCCGAGCAGAGAGGAAACTAGCCACAAAGGCACGAAGATCACGAAGGATCGATCTTCGTGGACTTCGTGGCTTTGTGGTGTCTCTTCTGCTGGCTCGGGCTTGGCGAGCTCGGCGTCTTGGCGGTTTAGATTGTCTGCGCGCCGGACTCTGCGCGCTCTCAGTCGCTGTCGCCCTCGTCGCCGGTCTCGAGCAGCTCGCGCCAGCCGCCGATCGTGAGCGCGACGTCGATCGCGAGCGCGCCGTCGAGCGTGATCGCGGACTCGCGCTTCCAGGCCTCGTTCGCGCGGCGGAAGCGGAGCAGCGCGAGCTTCGGTGACTTCCACGTGCCGTCGGATGCCCGCTCGCGAAACGCGCACGCGACGAGCGCGCGCCCGCGGCTCTCCCACACCCGGCGCGCGAGCTGCTCGCGCACCTGCTCGCCATCGACCTCGAGGTCGTACTGCACCTCGTCGAGCTCGCCGACGATCACGTGCCCGGCTCGCCGAGCTCGAGCTCGGTGATCGCGTCCGGGCCGCCGACGTGACCGCGCACCCGGGCGACGACATCGTCGGACGTGCCGCCGTCGCGCTCGATGCGCAGCTTCATCTCCTCGCCGATCTCGAACCGGAACGGGGTGCGCGCGCGGACGAGCGTGTCGGTGATCTCGACCACGTCGAACACGTCGTGGAGCTGACCGTCATCGAGCAGCAGCACGCGCATCCCTGCGAGTTACCATCCTGGTCCGACCCCTAGCAAGATCCCCTTGCCGTGAGCTACGGTAGCGCCACCGAGGCATGCTCAAGCCGGTCGAGAAGCAGCGGGTCGCCGAGGAGATCGCCGAACAGCTGCGGTCGCTGATTCTCAACGGCCAGTACCCGCCGGGGAGCAAGCTGCCGCCCGAGCGCGAGCTGTCCAAGCGGCTGCGCGTCAACCGCGCGTCGCTGCGCGAGGCGCTCAAGAAGCTCGAGCACCTCGGGCTCGTCCGCATCCGCCAGGGCGACGGCACCCGCGTCCAGGACTTCATGCAGACCGGCGGCATCGAGCTCGTCCAGCACCTGCTGCCGCTCGGCGGTGGCAAGCCGGAGCTGATCCGCGACCTGCTCGAGTTCCGGCGCATCTTCGGCCGCGAGCTGGCACGGCTCGCCGCGGCACGGTCGGCCAAGGATCGCGACGGGCTCGCCCGCCTGCGCGCGCTCGCCGACAAGGCCGACCGCACCCCGGGCTCGGCCGAGCTGTTCGATCTCGACTTCGAGTTCTACGTCGCGATCGCGCAGATGACCGGCAACC
>JBLMXA010000374.1:0-13113 GCA_050257515.1 Acidobacteriota bacterium
GTACTGCGCGGCCAAGCACGCGATGGTCGGCTGGACGCGCGCGCTCGCGATCGATCTCGCGAAGACCGGCGTGACCATCAACGCGCTGTGCCCGGGCTGGGTCCACACCCAGATGTCCGACGAGGCGATCGCGCGGATCGCGGCGAAGACCGGCCGCGGCATCGAGGAGGCGCGCAAGGCGCTCGAGTCGATGAGCCCGCAGCGCCGCATGATCGAGCCCGAGGAGGTCGCGCACTCGGTGCTCATGCTGTGCGCCGATGCCGCGCGCGGCATCCACGGCCAGACCATCGTCATCGACGGAGGAGCGATCCTGAAATGACCACCGAGCTCGTGATGCTCGATGGAGAGGTGCCGAAGGGCTACGCGAACGGACGCATCGGCCACGGCGCGGTGCTGCACGTCGCCGGCCAGGTCGGCTGGGTCGACGGCTCGTTCGTCGCGAAGGATCTCGTCGGCCAGTTCGCGCAGGCGCTCGACAACGTGCTCGCCGTGCTGAAGGCCGCGCACGCGCACCCCGACGACGTCGCCGAGATGACGATCTACGTCACCGACATCGTCGCGTACCGTGCCGCGCGCAAGGAGCTCGGGCCGGTGTGGCGCGCGCGGATGGGCACCCACTATCCCGCGATGGCGCTGGTCGCGGTCTCGGCGCTCGTCGAGCCCGAGGCGCTCGTCGAGATCCAGGCCGTCGCGTACCTGGAGCACCCACCATGATCTCATCTCTCGGGAAGCCGACGTCATTCGCGCTCGAGCTCGAGCACAAGGTCGCCACGATCACCCTCGATCGCCCCAAGCGCCTCAACGCGCTCACGTTCGAGGTCTACCGCGAGCTCGCCGACACGTTCGTAGCGCTCGGCAAGGAGCCCGAGGTCCGCGCGATCGTGATCACCGGGCGCGGCCGCGGCTTCTGCTCGGGCGGCGACCAGGACGACATCATCTCGCACCTGCTCGGCAAGACCACGCCCGAGCTGCTCGCGTTCACGCGCGCGACCGGAAGGTTGATCCAGACGATGCGCGAGTGCCGGCGCCCCATCGTCGGCGCGATCAACGGCATCGCGGTCGGCGCGGGCGCGGTGATCGCGTGCGCGTGCGACCTGCGCATCGCCGCGGCCGGCGCGAAGTTCGGGTTCATCTTCCCCAAGGTCGGGCTGTGTGGGGCCGACATGGGCGCGACGTATCTGCTGCCGCGCATCGTCGGCCTCGGGCACGCCAGCGAGCTGATGTTTTTCGGTGAGCTGGTCGACAGCGATCACGCGCTGCGCATCGGCCTGGTCAACCGCGTCGTCGCCGATGGTGAGGAGGCGGTGAGGGTCGCGCGCGAGTGGGCGAATCGACTTGCCAGCGGGCCCGCCTTCGCGCATTCGATGACCAAGCAGATGATCGAGAGCGAGCACGGGCTGGCGCTGGCGGCGGCGATCGAGGCCGAGGCGCAGGCGCAGGCTCTGTGCATGCAGCACCCCGACTTCGCCGAGGCGCACGCGGCGTTCGCGGAGAAGCGCCCACCGAAGTTCCAGTAAGGAGCTCCTCGCATGCAGCTGTCGAGCGACGACCTGCCGATGTTCTTCGACGACGTGCACCGCGCGCTCGCGGCCCGGCTGCGGTCGGTGCAGGTGGTGATCGAGGATCTCGAGGCGACCGGCGCGCGCGACGGCGCGATCGTCGACGCGCTCGCGAAGGCGAACCTGTTCGAGCTCGTGGCACCCGCGGAGGGCAAGGTCGACGCGCGCGCGATCTGCCTCGCGCG
This sequence comes from Acidobacteriota bacterium, assembly GCA_050257515.1. Taxonomy (GTDB): domain Bacteria; phylum Myxococcota_A; class Polyangia; order Haliangiales; family Haliangiaceae; genus JABFXX01. The sequence goes on from JBLMXA010000374.1 coordinate 1,745, forward strand.
CGAGATGCTCGGCTATGTCTCGCCGCGCGCGGATTCGATCTTCGCGGTGCAGGGCCTCGGCGTGCAGCCGCTGCTGATCGCGGGGAGCCCGGAGCAGAAGCTCCACGTGCAGGCGTTCGCGCGCGGCGCGGGCATCGCGGCGTTCGCGCTCACCGAGCCGGAGGCGGGCAGCGACATCGCGTCGCTGCAGACGCGCGCCGCGCCGTGCGCCGACGGCTACCGGCTCGACGGCGACAAGATCTTCATCTCGAACCTCGGCATCGCCGATCACGCGACGGTGTTCGCGTCGACCGAGCCGAGCCTCGGCGGCGCCGGGCTCACCGCGTTCTGGGTGCCGCTCGACCGCCCCGGCGTGACGATCAAGCCGCAGACCGCGACCGCGCCGCACCCGATCGGCGCGCTCGAGCTGCGCGGCGTCGTCGTGCCCGCGAGCGCGCGCATCGGCGAGGTGGGGCAGGGCATGAAGCTCGCGCTCGGCACGCTCGACACGTTCCGCGTGTCGGTCGGCGCCGCGGCCGTCGGCATGGCGCGCCGCGCGTTCGACGAGGCACGCACGTTCGTGAAGAAGCGGATCCAGTTCGGCAAGCTGCTCGCCGAGCAGCCGCTCGTGCAGGCGCACCTCGCCGACATGGCCGTCGACCTCGACGCGGCGCGGCTGCTGGTATTTCGGGCGGCGCACTGCAAGGACACGCGGTCCGGACGCGTCACGACCGAGGTCTCGATCGCCAAGCTCGGCGCCACCGAGGCCGCGTCGCGCGTGATCGACCGCGCCGTCCAGCTGCTCGGCGGCCGGGGCGTGATGGCGGGCGCGGTGGTCGAGCACCTGTACCGTGCGATACGTCCGCTCCGGATCTACGAGGGGACGAGCGAGATCCAGCGTACTATCATCGGACGGGAGATCGCGAAGTGAAGTTCCAAAACGATCTGAACCTGGCCGATTATTTTCTGTTCGACCGCGAGCGCGAGGGCCGCGGCGGCAAGGTCGCGCTGCGCTTCGGCGAGCGCAGCTGGACGTATGCCGACGTCGCCGAGCGCTCGCGGGCGCTCGCGCGCTTCCTCGTCGGCACCGCCGGGCTCGAGCCCGAGCAGCGCGTCTACATCGTGCTGCCCGACACCCCGGCGTTCGCGTGGGCCATCTTCGGCACGCTCGCCGCGGGCGGCGTGGTCACGATGGGCAACCCGATCTCGCCCGTCGAGGATCTGCGCTACGTGCTCGAGTACGTGCGCGCGAGCGTGCTGATCACGACGCCGCAGGTCGCGGCCGAGCTCGCGCCGTCGTTCCACGAGCTGCCGCACGTGCGCACGACGCTGCTCGCGCCCGACGCGCCGACCGGCGCCGATCCGGAAGCGCGCTGCGAGATCCCGAGCAACGTCCACGGCGTCTCGCTCGACGTCGCGATCGCGCGCGGCCGCGAGTCGAGCGCGGCGCTGCCGAAGCTCCACCGCGACGACCCCGCGGTGTGGCTGTTCACGTCGGGCTCGACCGGCCGCCCGAAGGCGGCGATGCACAGCCACCGCGACTTCGCGTTCAACACCGAGGTCTACGCGAAGCGGACGGTCGGCTACCGCGAGGACGACGTCACGGTCAGCGTGCCGCGGCTGTTCTTCGGCTACGCGACCGGCACGAACCTGTGGTTCCCGTTCGCGGTCGGCGCGACCGTCGGCCTGTTCAGCGAGCGGCCGACCGCCGAGAGCGTCGCGCACGCGATCGCGCACTACCAGGCGACGGTCGTGACGAATGTGCCGACGATGCTCGGCAAGCTGCTCGATCTCGACGACGAGCGGCGCGCGCGCGGCGAGGCCCCGCTCGACCTGTCGAGCGTGCGCTTCCACCTCTCGGCGGGCGAGGCGCTGCCCGAGCCGCTGCTGCGCCGGTTCTGCGATCGGTTCGGGCCGAAGACGGAGCCGGGCGGGCTTCGCCCGACCGGCGAGATCAGTGTCTACGACGGCATCGGCTCGGCGGAGATGTTCCACATCTACGCGAGCAACCGCCCCGGCGACGTCAAGCCGGGCTCGCTCGGCCGTGTCGTCGAGGGCTACGAGCTCGCGATCCTGCCCGAGGACGCGACCGGCCCGGGCGCGCCGCGCGTGGCGGCGGGCGAGATCGGCGTGCTGTGGGTGCGCGGCGACTCGGTCGCGCACGGCTACTTCCGCGATCGCGACAAGAGCTGGGCGACGTTCCACGGCCACTGGTGCAAGACCGGCGATCTGTTCCGCGTCGACGACAAGGGCTACCTGTACTTCGAGGGCCGCGCCGACGATCTGTTCAAGGTCGGCGGCGTGTTCGTCGCGCCGCGCGAGGTCGAGGAGTGCCTGATGCAGCACCCCGCGGTGTCGAGCGCGGCCGTGATTCCCGCAGAAGACGAGGACAAGCTGACCAAGCCCAAGGCGGTCGTGGTGCTCCGGCCCGAGGCGCGCGGCAAGGACAAGGCGCAGCTCGCGTCCGAGCTCAAGGCGCACGTCCAGGCGCGCCTCAGCAAGCACAAGTATCCCCGGTGGATCGTGTTTGCGGACGATCTCCCCAGGAACGATCGTGGCAAGGTCGACAAGAAGACGTTGCTCGAGCGCGAAAAACTTGGTCAGCTCGAAGAAGCTTGACCGAAAAGTTCCTCGCCCGGCACACGACCGCATCGCTCGAGACGCTCGTCCGCGGCAACAAGGGCGTGATCGCGCTCGTGCCGGTGGGCTCGACCGAGCCGCACGGCCCGCACCTCGGGCTCGGCGCCGACGTCGTGATCTCGGCCGCCGCGTGCCTGCGCGCCGCGGAGCTACTCGACAAGCGCGGCACGATGATCGGCCTGATCGCGCCGGCGGTCAGCTACGGCGTCACCGAGTGCGCGACCGGGTTCTCGGGCGCGGTGTCGATCCCGGCCGCCGTGCTCACCCAGTACCTCGCCGCGGTGTGCGACGGCCTGATCGCGAGCGGCATCCGCCACGTCTGCCTCGTCAACAACCACCTCGAGCCGGCGCACGATGCGGCGGTGCGCGCGGTGATCGCCGGGCGCGAGAAGAAGGTGAGCGTCGCGTGCCCGCTGACGAAGCGGTGGGCGCGCACGCTGTCGGCGGAGTTCAAGAGCGGGCAGTGCCACGCCGGCCGCTACGAGACGTCGATCCTGATGGCCGCCGCGCCCGAGCTCGTCGTCGAGGGTGTGCGCACGCGGCTGCCCGCGGTGCCGATCAGCCTGTCGGAGAAGCTCGCCGCGGGTGTGATGACGTTCGAGCACATGGGTATGCAAGCCGCCTACGCCGGCGACCCCGCAGCCGCGTCGATCGAGGAAGGCGAGCAGCTGATCCAGCGGCTCGGCGAGATGGTCGTCGGCGAGGTGCTGGAAAGCCTGGGGATCAAACCAGCGGGCTGACGTATCATCGGTTGCGGAGGCGCCGATGGGGATCTTCCAACGTCCCGACCCGATGCAGCAGCTCACCGATCCCTACTCGGATCGGCGCATGCTGACGGAGCACGACCGCGATCACCTGAAGACCCGGTACGAGCTCGCCGAAGGCACGGCGAAGGGCGACGAGGACTACGCCAAGCTCTCCGACCAGCAGATCCGCGAGCGTGCGATCGGCAAGGAAGGGTTCGCGGGCACGCGCATCAACGCGCACTACGCCGATCCGAACGACGTGCCGCAGCTCAAGCCCGAGGAGCTGGCGCAACCCGTCGATCTATCGAGCAAGGACGCGCGGGCGAAGGCGCTCTCGCAGCTGACGCAGAACGCGGCGAACCCACTGGAGCAGGACAGCAACATGCAGTGCGGCGCGAGCGCGATGCTCGGCGCGGCGATGTACGGCGGTGGTAACGACGGCGTCAAGGCTCTGCTGAACGCGATGGTCCAGGACCACATGAAGGAGAAGATCGTCGACAAGGACGCGAAGGCGCCCTGGATGGACGAGGACTTCAAGAAGATCCTGAAGAAGCTGGACACGCCGGGCGTCCAGCTCACGCGCGGCGATCTCGCGCTGATCCAGTCAAAGACGTATCAGCACTTTCAGGCCGAGAACCTGAAGGGCAAGCCGAGCGCGGATCCCAGCGATCCAGCAAACGGCGGTCTCGTCGGCGGCAAGCTCAACGAGTTCATCGCGCGTCACAAGGACATCGACAAGATGTTCAAGGACAACGACATGGGGCTCGACTCGATCGACCTCAACGGCGTCGGCACCGGATCGCACCTCGTGCTCGGGATCGGTCACGGTCGCGACCTGACTGGCGCGAGCAACGAGACCACGCGCGACATGATCTTCGATCCACAGGCGCGCCAGGACAAGCGCGACTGGGGCCAGTTCATGAGCTCCGACACGCTCGACAAGATCCACTGGGAAGAACGCGCGAAGATGCAGGCCGACTTCGACCGGCTGAAGACCGTCGATTCCAAGCTGTGGGAGTCCGAGTACGACAAGCTGCAGCAGCAGCTCCAGGCGCGCATCGTCGCGCGCCAGTTCGCGTACAAGTCGGATAGTCAGCTCATCACGAACCAGCAGGAGCTCAACGACTACCGCAAGGCGACGACGTACGAGGCCAACGGCGACGCCAAGCTCAAGATGCACAAATCGCAGACGAAGGCCGAGAACCCGTTCGACTGGATGTTTTGACGCTTACGCGATCGCTCGCGCTTGGAACCGAGCGCGCTCCGGGCGACGATCGGCGGATGCACTTCGGCCTCGCACACTCTCTCGTCATCACCGCGGTCGTCGCGTCGGTCTGGCTGCTGATCCAGGGCGGCGATCGGCTGTGGCCGATGCTCGCGACGGTCGCCTCGGGGCTCGAGGCGCTGCGCGTGTTCGACATCATCTCGATCTCGTCGGGCAAGTTCCGCATCGACGTGATCCTTGCCGCCGTGCTGACGGTGTCCGCGGTCGTGTGCTGGATGCGCAGCACGACGAAGCCCGCGATCACGGCGGCGACCGCCGCGGCGCTCGTGGGCGCGGTCGAGCTCCTGATGGAGCTGAAGATGCTCGCCTAGCGGCGGCCGCTGGTCAGCAGCCGCGCCGCGGGCAGCCCGCCCGCGCGCTCGCGCAAGAACATCGAGCGCGCCGAGCGGTCGACGAGCCGGCACGCCGCGGTGCCCGCGCCGACCGCGGTGCAGCACGCGAGCGCGCACATGAACGCCGCGCCGATCGCGCCGCCGAGCGACACCGGCAGCAAGAGGCCGAACAGCAGCCCGCCCGACAGGATCGCGATCGGTGGCGCGAAGATCAGCTTCGCCGCGCGCCGCGTCGGCGCCTCCTCGGCCCAGTCGTCCTCGCAGCCATCGCAGCGTACGCCGGGCGCCAGCGCGTGGCGCTCGCACCTAGTAGAAGTGCACCGACCGCACTTCATCACCGGGGCCGTCAGGCAATCGACGCAGTCTCTATGGCCGCGGGTGCCCACCCTCTAAGGATGCCGCCGCGGCTGGCGGTGACAAGAAGCTTATTCTTTGAGGCCGTGCTTACCCTTCACCTGCTCGAGAACCTTCTGGTACTCGACATCCCACGCCTGCGTACCTTCCTCGAGGTTCTTGATGCGGTCGCGGACTTCCTGGTCGATCGCCTCGTCGACCATCATGTGCTTCTTGCAGATGTCCTTGATCTTGCGGCGCAAGATCGCGTCGTCCGCGAACACCTCGTCGACGTGACGAGACGACATGAACGCCTCGAGCATCTGGTTGGCGATCCAGGACAGGCCCTCCTCGCCGAGACCGAACTCCTTCTGCTCCGCGAGCTGCCGCTTGGTCCGGCCGAGGTGAGAGTACGGAAGACCGCGAATTTCCAGGATGTCCTTGGCGCGCTCGGTCAGCTCCTTGTCGACGCGGATGTACTCCTTCAGTACTGCCGCCGCATCGAGCTGCGCCTCGTTGCCATCGCTCACCTCGATGTCACCCGCCTGGGTGAGCGACGAGATGATCTCGCTCGCGATGGTATCGACCTTCCCTGGATACAGTCTCATCTCCGCGGCACTGTAGGGGCCACTCGCCCCACATGCAAGGCGCGCCGCAGGCTTCGCGATAGGTTTTTTCTAGCATGTGCACGATCGCCGTCCTCGTCGGAGTCACCGACTTGCCGCTCGTCATCGCCGCGAACCGCGACGAGCTGTACGCGCGGCCGACTCGCGCTCCCGAGCGCCTCGCGCGCGATCTCGTAGGCGGTGTCGACGGGCTGTCGGGCGGCACGTGGCTCGCGCTCCACCGCCGCGGTGTGTTCGCCGCGGTCACCAACCAGCGGGTGATGACCCCGCCGCTCGGGCAGGTGAAGTCGCGCGGGCTGGTGGTCAAGGAGCTGGCGCTCGCGGCGGATCAGGACGCCTACGTCGCCGCGCTCGATCCGCGCGCGTACGCGAGCATGAACCTCGTGTGGGGCGATGCCGATCGCGTGTCGGTCGCGTACCTGCGCCACGAGGGCGGCAAGGAAGTGATCGCGCTGCCCCAGGGCATCCACGTGCTGACGAACGATCGGCTCGGCTCGCCGGAGTTTCCGCGCGCGCGGCACATCGCGGATGCGATCGCCGCGGCGCCGCGCGACTGGCCGGCGCTCGCGCCCGCGCTCGCGACGATCCTCGCCGACCACACGCACTTCGAGGTACCGCGAAGAGAGCTGTCCGCGACGTGCATCCACACACCGGTCTACGGGACGCGCAGCTCGACGCTCGCCGCGCTCGACCGCGGGCGCGTCGTTCACTACCTGCACGCCGACGGGCCGCCGTGCACGACCCCGTATGCCGACCGCGGAGGACTCCTTGCCTGAGGTGCGCGCCCGCAAGCTCGTCGTCGCCGGTCTGATCATCGGCGCGGATCGCGTGCTGATCTCGCAGCGCCGCGCCGACCAGTCGCTGCCGCTGCAGTGGGAGTTTCCCGGCGGCAAGGTCGAGCCCGGCGAGGCGCCGGTCGCCGCGCTCGCGCGCGAATTGCGCGAGGAGCTCGGCGTCGAGGTCGACGTCGGCCGGGTGTGGGACGTGCTGTTTCATCCGTATCCCGACTTCGATCTCGTGATGCTCGTCTACGTGTGCCGCGTGCGCGCCGGCGAGCCGCGCGCGATCGAGGTCGCGCAGGTCGCGTGGCTGCTGCCCGGCGAGCTTCCCGAACGGGACATCCTTCCTGCCGACCGCCCGCTGGTCGAACGGCTGGTAGCCGAGGGACTACCGTGATGTAATCCCGGATCGATGGAAGGCCGTGCCAAGGTCACCAAGGAAGTGCTCTGCGAGGAGGCCCGCTTCATCCTCGCGAACGTGATGGCGGAGGCGCGGTACGGCCGCCAGAACCGCTACGACGACATCCGCCGCGTGTGCGAGGGCGCGGTCTCGATCCCGTTCGCCGAGTACATCGGCTTCCTCGAGAAGTCGGGCTACCTGCGCCACGACCGCACGAGCGAGAGCCTCGAGGTCACGCCCGACGGCGAGACCGTCGTCAACGGCGGCAACCTGCCCGAGTTCACGGAGCGCGCGGTCAGCCACTTCAAGAAGCTGCGCCAGACCCGCGCGATGGCCACCGGCGCGGTGCCGATCCAGGCGGCGCCGGCGATCGAGGGCTCGCAGGCGGCACGGCTGCCGGCGCCCAAGGAAGTGATCAAGGTCGCCAGCTCGGGCGGCCGGCCGAGCGCCGGCGCGAGCGGCGAGATCTCGGTCGAGGAGCAGCGCTACGAGAAGCTGGCGACGATCGGCTCGGGTGGCATGGGCACGGTGTATCGCGCGCGCCAGGTCGCGCTCGCCCGCGAGGTCGCGCTCAAGGAGATCCGCGATCTGTTCGGGTTCTTCAGCGAGGACCAGCGCAACGAGATCGTGCGGCGGTTCACCGACGTCGTGCGCGCGTGGGGCGGCCTCGCGCATCCCAACATCCTGCCGATCCACGACGTCAACCTGTGGACCGAGTACCCGTTCCTCGTCACCGAGCTCGCGCCGAACGGCTCGGCGCGGCGCCTGATCAACGACGCCGAGGACATTCCGGTCGAGGTCTGCTTCAAGTACCTGCTGCAGACGTTGCACGCGCTGCGCGCGGCGCACGCGCAGAAGGTCTTTCACCGCGGCCTCAAGCCCGAGCAGATGCTGATCGACGGCTACGGCAACGTGAAGGTGTCGGACTTCGGGTTCACGCGGATCGTCGAGCGCGATCACGCGGTGATCCGCCAGATCTACGTCGGCATGGGCAACGTCGCGTACATGGCGCCCGAGCTCTACACCGATCCGACCGCGGCGGGCGCGCAGGGCGACATCTACGCGCTCGGCATCATCTTCTACGAGCTGCTGACGCGCCGGCTGCCGGGACGGCGCTCGCCGATGCCGTCGCAGATCAACGGCGCACTGCCGCGCGGCATCGACGACATCTTCGATCGCATGACGCGCGATGCGCGCGAGGAGCGCTACCAGAGCGTCGACGAGATCCTCGACGACATCGACAAGCTCGAGGGCATGGAGGCGATCGTCGGGCGGCAGAACCAGGTGCTGGTCAGCGCGAGCCCGCTCGATTCGATCCGGTTCCGCCCGGGCGCCGAGGAGCCGGTCGCGGGCACGCCGATCGACGACGCCGAGGACGGCGACAAGAAGGGTCCCGGCCACCGCCCGTACTCGTTCCAGCAGCGCCGCAAAAAGATCTAGATGCTGCTCGGGACGGTCCGCCGCAAGCTGACCGCGCTCGTCGCGTTCTCGGCCGCCGCCGCGCTCGTCGTGCTGCCGGTGCTGTCGTGGCTGATGCACCGCCAGCTGATCGACGAGGTCGACGATCGCGTGCCGCAGGCGATCGCCGGCTTCGAGACCGAGCTGTCCGACGACATCAAGGACCTCGACGTCACCGCGATCGCGATCTCCGAGGAGCCGCGGCTCGAGGTCGCGCTCGCCGCACGCGACCTCGCCGCGCTCGCGAACATCGCGCAGCCGTTCCGCGACGCGTACCCCGATCTCGACCTGCTGTTCTTCGATCGCGAGGGCAAGCTGGTCGGCCAGCTCGGCTGCACCGCGCCGCGCCTGAAGATGCCGGCGAAGGCCGCGCACGGCGAGCACGTCGTGCTGCTGCACGGCTGCGAGACCGGCGACCACGCGCCGGTCGCGATCGCGATCCTCCGCGACATCGGCGCGACGGGCTTCATCATGGTGTGCCTGCCGCTGGACCAGAACTACCTCGACAACGCGCAGCACAAGCTCGGCGGCGAGCTCGCGCTGCAGGTCGTGAACCCGAAGGTCCACGAGGGCAAGCTGTACCTGTCGGTCGCGACGACGGGGTTCCCGATCCAGCACCTCGACGACGCGACGCGCGAGGGCTCGATCCACGACGAGCACGGCGAGATCTGGGCGATCGCGACGTTCCTGCCGCCTTCGCTCGAGAAGGCCGAGCGCCGCACGCAGCTGCGGCTCGCGCTCGCGCTCGACGTCACCGACATCAAGGCGATCGTGCGGCGCCACCTGCTGTTCGCGCTCGCGATCCTCGCGGTGGTGACGGTGTTGTCGGTGATGGTCGGCTGGCGGCTCGCGTCGCGGATGTCGCGCGCGCTGACCCGCGTCAACCGGGCGATGCAGCGGCTGGAGAAGCAGGAGTACGTCAAGGTCGACGTCGTCAAGACCGGCGACGAGCTCGAGGACCTCGCGAACGGCTTCAACGCGATGGTCGACGGCCTGCAGGAGCGCGACAAGCTGCGCACGACGATGGGCAAGTACATGACCGAGGCCGTCGTCGCGCACCTGCTCGCCGGCGAGGTCGAGCTCGGCGGCAAGACGCTCGAGGTCACGATCCTGTTCTGCGACCTGCGGGACTTCACGACGCTGTCCGAGAAGCGCGCGGCGCAGGAGATCGTGGGCCTCCTGAACGAGTACTTCACCGACATGGTCGAGTGCGTGATGGCGGAGGGCGGCGTCGTCGACAAGTACATCGGCGACAACATCATGGCGGTGTTCGGCGCGCCGGTCGCGCGCCACGACGACGCGGCGCGGGCGGTGCGTGCGGCGGTGACGATGCGCGACGCGCTCGGCAAGCTCAACGAGCGGTTCGAGGCGCGAGGCATGCCGGCGCTGCGCTTCGGCATCGGCCTGCACACCGGCGAGGTGGTCGCCGGCAACATCGGCAGCGCGAAGCGCATGGAGTACACGGTGATCGGCGATGCGGTGAACCTCGCGTCGCGCCTCGAGAGCAAGACCAAGGAGGTCGGCACCGACATCCTGATCTCCGAGGCGACGTTCGAGCGCGCGAAGGACGTCGTCGAAGGCGAGCCGGCGGGCGAGGTGCACGTGAAGGGCCGCGAGCAGGGCGTGCAGATCTACAAGGTCCGAGGATTGAAGTAGGGCTCGCGGTGGGAAGATCGCGCGGGCGCGCTGTCGCCTCTGTGACCGGCCGCGAGCTCGATGGTCGCGATGAGCGTGGCGGCCGCTCACAGATCCGACAGCGCCTAACGCGAGTGCTGGCGCTCCGGGCGGAGAAAAAGTTTCGGAGAACAGAGGAAGAGTGCTCGCGCGGGCGTCCGGCGAGCGCACGCGGCGCTCCGAAGAACGTTATTGCCCGAATCGAGCGTCGACGGTGACTGTCAGACCCTCGTGTTATTGCCCGAATCATGGCGGCGAAGGAGAAGGCGACGTGGGGCGGCAAGCGCGAGGGAGCGGGGCGCAAGAAGACGGGGATGTGCCGCGATGTTCCGCATCGCGCGCGGCCCGAGCTCGACGCGCGGAACCCCGTGCACGTCGTCGTGCGGATGAAGAAGGAGCGGCGCATTGGCCTCCGACGAGGGCGGCTGTACACGCGGATGCGCAAGGTGGTCGTGCGCTATCTCGGCCGCGACGACTTCCGGATCGTTCACATCTCGATCCAGCAGAACCACGTGCACCTGATCGTCGAGGCCGCGAGCACCCGTGCACTGACGCGCGGGATGCAGAGCTTCACGATCAACGCGGCGCGCGCCATCAATGCCGACCACTCCAGCATCGGCAAGGTGTGGGAGTTCCGCTACCACGCGACGCAGATCCGCACCGCGCGCCAGGCGCGCAACACGCTCGCGTACGTGCTCAACAACTGGCGCCGCCACCGCGAGGACTTCGCGAATGGCCGGCTGCGCACCGCGAAGCTCGATCCGTACGCGAGCGGCCTCTCGCTCGGCGGCTGGACCGAGCGGTTCGCGTTGCCCGCTGACTACACGCCCTTGCCGGTCTCGCCGCCTCGCACGCGCCTGCTGCGCCACGACTGGAAGCGCTTCGGGCTGCTCGATCCGCACGAGGCTCCGGGCCCACTCGCGCTCGGCGGATACCAGCGGCTGTTCTGAGCGCGTTCTCTGCGGTCGCGCGCGCGAGCAGTCTTCCGCTGCCTCCGGAACTCTTTTTCTCTGCCCCGGAGCGCTCGCGCTCGCGTTAGGCGCTGTCGGATCTGTGAGCGGCCGCCATGCTCGACGAGCTCCACGAGATCGCGGCCGGTCACAGAGGCGACAGCGCG
>JBLMXA010000375.1:0-2686 GCA_050257515.1 Acidobacteriota bacterium
CAAGATCCAGCTCGCGAGCTGGCTCGGCTACACGCAGAGCTCGCCGCCCGAATTCACGACGATGGGCCCCAAGGAGCTCAGGTGCACCAAGACGACGAAGATCGACGGCAAGCTGCTGACCGCGACGCTCGTGTGCTCGGGACAGCGCGGCGTCTACGAGATCGCCGGCGACCTCCGCTTCACGTACGACCTCCCCGGCCACCCCGGTGCCGGCACCGGCGAGGATGGCGCGAAGTGGAAGTTCGAGATCAAATAGCGCGCTCGAGCTGCTCGGGCAGGTGCGCGAAGTCGAAGTGCGCGCGCGCGCCGAACAGGATCTCGAGCGTGCGGTTCAGCCGCTCGGCGGCGTGACCGACGAGCTCGGACGCCTCCGGGCTGTCCTGCACCGCCTGGCCGAAGCGCGCCCAGTCGGCCTCGCACGCCTTGAGCGGCTTCTGCAGGCGCTCGCGGGCGAGCCGGGCGCGCGCGTCGTGCTTGCCGTCGTCGCCGATCTTCTCGATCGTCACGAGCGTGCCGCCCCACTCGCCGAGCATGTCGTCGGCGTGCCTGGCGAGGTAGTTGCCGATCGCGCGCACGCCCTTCTCGGGCGTGTCGACGTGCTTGCGCGCGACGTCGCACAGGTCGTCGAAGCGCTCCGCGAGCCGGACGTCGGGCTCGGGCTTGCTCAGGCAGCCGCGCATCGCCATCACCGAGCCGCCGGCGACCAGCGCCGCGGCGAGCCATCCCTGGGTCTTCATTCCGCGGAAGATAGCTCGGCGCCGGACGGAGTGCCGGGAGTTCTTTTGATCACGGACGCGAGCAGGCCGAGCGTCGCGACCACCGCCGGCACCAGCGCCCACGCCAGCGTCCAGTGGTTGTCGAGCATGGAGCCGCCGCTCGGCGGCGCGAGCGTCATCGCCAGCGAGCTCAGCGAGCCCGAGATGCCGATCGCGATGCCCTGCTCGTGGCGGCCGACCGCCTGCGAGATCCGGCTCGTCAGCACGGGGCGCAGCACGCCGTTGCCGAAGCCGTTGATGGTCGCGACGACGACGAGCAGCGTGACCGTCTGCGCGAGGCCGAGCAGCACGTAGCCCGCGGCCGCCGCCGCGAACCCGGCGATGCCGAGCTGGATCTCGCCGTAGCGCTTGACGAGCCGGCCGATCAGGCCGCCCTGCAGGATGATCCCGAGGAAGCCCGCGTACGTGAACAGATACCCGGTCTGCCGCGCGCTCCACCCGAAGCGCTGCTCGGCGAACAGCGCGAAGCCGCTCGTGAACGCGGAGAACGCGAACGTGAACAGGAAGAACTGCGCGTAGATCGCGCCGAGGCCGGGCCGCCGGAAGAAGTCGGCGTAGGTCGCGAAGTCGAACGCGCCGGGGCGCCGCCCGCCCGGCCCGCCGGGCGCCTCGTGCGCCTGCGGCGGCAGGTTGCGCGGCAGCAGCGTGTACGTGCACACGATGCTGAGGAACGACAGCCCCGCGGACACGAGGAAGGGGATGTGCATGCCGTACTGGCCGAGGTAGCCGCCGAGGCCGGGGCCGAACATGAAGCCGACGCCGAACGCGATGCCGATGATGCCGAACGCCTTCGCGCGGTCCTCGGGCTTGGTGTGATCGGAGATGTAGGCCTGCGCGGTCGACAGGTTGCCGGCGGTGATGCCGTCGAGGATGCGGCCGACGAACACCATCCACAGCGAGGTCGCGGTGCCGAGCACGAGGAAGCCCGCGCACGTGCCGGCCTGGCTGACGAGCAGCAGCGGGCGGCGGCCGTGGCGGTCGCTGAGGTTGCCGATCACCGGCGTCGCGATCAGCGAGCACACCGCGTAGACCGAGACCAGCGTGGTCGCGACCAGCGGCGACGCGCCGAACTTCTCGGCGTACAGCGCGAGCAGCGGGATCACGATGGTGAACCCGAGCACGTCGACGAGGACGATCAGGAAGATCGGAAAGAGCGGACTGCGTTGCGCCACGTGCCGGCGCAGTCTGGCATATACTGGCGGGGGGATGAAGGCGATCGCGCTCGTCGCGTCACTCACGCTCGTCGCGGGCTGCTTTGGCTACAACTCGTCGGCCAAGAAGTGGGCCTACGTCGGAAATACCGTGCTGATCGCCGGCGGCGGCGGCGCGATCGGGTGGGACCTCGCGACCCGCCCGGGGATGTGTACCGGCAACAACTGCCCCTACCAGGCCCCGGTCGGCGGCGGCGTGGTCGCGGGAGCGGTGCTCGTCACCGCGGGGCTGATCGGCATCATCTACAACGCGACGCGCCCCGAAGTGAAGACGTCTCGCTAGAAGGCCGCCGGAGCTTGCCGCGGCCTGCAGGTGCGGTTGCCAGGGTCTCGCGGGTAGATCGGACCATGAGACCACTGCTCCTGCTCGCGCTCGCGGCGTGTACCACCTCGTCCTCCTCGGACATCGTCGGACCGTTCACCGGGCCGGTCCACCGCTACGTCGTCGACCGGTTCACGCTCGCGGCGAACACGATGCAGGCCCGCCAGCTCGGCGACGATCTGAACGGCGATGGCAGCATCGACAACGAGCTCGGCGCCGTCACCGGCACGCTCGCGACGTACATGGATCTGACGGCGCACGCGCCCGACATGATCGCGTCGGGCGCGATCGCGTCGACGCTCGAGCTGCAGGCGGACGACCTGACGAGCGATCGCGAGGTCGGCGCGACGTACCGCGGCGCGTCCGGCGACCCCGCG
>JBLMXA010000376.1:0-6228 GCA_050257515.1 Acidobacteriota bacterium
GGCTCGCGAGCTACGGCTGCGTGCGGTCGCTCGAGCTCGGGCCGGAGGTGTTCTACGCGTTCGCGACGCCGGTCGCGAAGACCGTGACGGTGACGCTCACCGGCTTCACCGGCGATCTCGATCTGATCGTGATCGGCGATGCCGGCACGCCACCGGCGGACGCGTGCGATCCGTACGGCAAGTGCCTGACCGCGAGCACGACGACCGGCACGGAGTCGGTGACGTTCTCGGCGGCGGCCGGTGCGACGTACTACCTCGCCGTCGAGGGCGCGACCGCCGCCGACGCGAGCAGCTACACGATCACGGTCGCGAGCTGCCTGTGACTACCAGCGCCACGTCGCGATCGCGCCGTTGCCGGTCGGCGTGACGATCGGCGCGTGCTCGACGACACTGCGCGGCAAGTTGAGGTACACGCCGACGAGCCCGACCGCGACCGCGGCGCCGCCGGCCGCGAGCAGCGACACGCCCGCGATGTTCTCGACGCGCGCCTTCGTCTTCAACGACTGGGTCGACGCCGCGACCTGCTGCATGCCCGCGGGCATCGTCGGCCCGCAGCCGAGCGGGCACTGCAGCTTCACCTGATCGTCGAAGCTCGCGTAGTCGTTGCTCGCCTGGTACTCGAGCACGCCGCCGAGGAGGAGCGCGCCGGCCCCCGCGCCGACGAACAGCCACGGCGCGCGCGCGTTCCACCGCCGCACCACGTGCGTCTTGACCTCGAGCTTCTGCAGGTTCACCGCGTGCACGTGCTCCTTGCCGGGCACGAGCACGAGCGGCGTCGTCTCGGTCAGGTAACCGGGCTTGCTCGCGACGACCTGGTGCGCACCGGGCAGCAGCAGGCGCGTCGCGTCGCCCCTTCCGGACAGCAGCGGTTGGCCATCGAGCGTGACGGTCGCGCCGTCGAGGTCGCACGTGACGCGCAGGTGCGTGAGCTGGCCGTCGAGCAGCTTCTTGTAGGTCAGTGCCTGCGCGTACGCCTCGGCGCCGAGCGGTGCATCGCCGTACTGGAGCGCCGCGGTCAGCGACTCGTAGGCCTCGAGCGGCTGGTCGAGGTTGACCAGCGAGACCGCCATGTTGAAGCGCACGGCGGGGTGATCCCAGTGCTTGATCGCCTCGCGGTACTTCGCGAGCGCCTGGGCGTACCGCGACTCCTCGAACTCGGCGTTGCCCTCGCGATAGATCGCGAGCGCCGCGGCCTGCTCCTGCTCGGACACGCCGTGCGCCCACGGCTTTTCGGGATCCGCGTGCGCCGCCGCAGACACCACGACCCCGACCACGAGCGCCACCACCAGGCTTCGCACCGCTCCATGGTAGCGAATTTTCCGCGCCTTCGGCGGGAGGGCGGCTATCCTGGGAGTGATGGTTCGCTGGGTGCCGTTGGTCCTCGCGGCGGGCTGCTACTCGCCGACGGTCCCGGAGGGCGCCCCCTGCAGCAGCTCGACCGAGTGCCCGAGCGGCCAGAGCTGCTTTCAGACCGCGTCGGGGATGGCGTGCCTCGCGCACGCGCCGGCCACCGACGCCGCGCTCGGCCACGACGCAGCGGACGGCTCGTCGATCCTGCCCGACGCGCCGCCGGGCAGCACCTGCTACGGCACCGGCCTCGTGCGCGTGTGCTACGCGGCGCCGCCGACCGGCACGCTGTCGATCGGAAACCGCACGATCGACACCGCGTCGGTCGGCAATGGCAACTGCGATCAGATCGTCGCGCAGGCGAGCGGGCCGTCGCTGTGCGTCGTCGCCGCCGCGACGCTGACGATCACGGCGGGCTCGAAGCTTTTGGCGATGGGCTCGAACCCACTCGTGCTCGTCGCCGCCGACACGCTCGATGTCGCCGGCGAGGTCCACGTCGCGAGTCATCAGGGCGGCGCGACGGGACCGGGCGCGCGCAGCTCGTGTGCGGGATCGGGCATCGACGGCACCGATGGCGGCGCGGTGGGCGCCGGCGGTGGCGGCGCGGGCGGCAGCTACGGCACGCTCGGCGGCAAGGGCGGCAGCGGCCAGGGCTCGCGCGCGGGCGGCACCGCGAGCGCGACGACGACGCCGAGCGTGCTCGTCGGCGGCTGTCCCGGCGGCAACGGCGGTGCGGGCAGCGGAGGCGGCGGCGTGGGGCTCGGCGGTGCGGGCGGCGGCGCGGTCGCGCTGCTCGCCGGCACGCAGCTGACGGTCTCCGGCGCGATCGACGCGTCGGGCGCCGGCGGCGGTCCCGGCGCGAACGGCGTCAACAGCGGCGGCGGTGGCGGCGGCGGCGGCGCGGGCGGCACGATCGTGCTCGACGCGCCGGCGATCACGGTGAGCGGCATCATCTACGCGAATGGCGGCGGCGGTGGCGGCGGCAACGGCAACATGCCGCAGTACAACGGCTCGCCGGGCGCCGATCCGATGTCGGCGACGACCGCGGCGCCCGGCGGCTCGGGCGGCACCAACGGCGGCGGCAACGGCGGCAACGGCTCGCTGAACGCGACCGCCGGCGGCACCGGCAACTCGACGAGCTCGCTGTACTGCGGCGGCGGCGCGGGCGGCGGCGGTGGCGGCATGATCCGCGTGTTCCAGGTGTCGCCGAACGCGCTCGGCGGCACGATCTCGCCGCCGGCGAGCTGAGAAACCGGGAAGCGTTCCCACTTCTCGGCTCTCTGTTGCCTATTCCCTATCGAGCCAACCGGTGCCAACCGGTTCAGCTCAATAGGGAATAGGCAACAGGGAACAGAGAAGTCTGAACGCGCTCGTACGCTATGCGCCGTCCAGCTCGACGACGAAGCGGGCACCGGGCTCGGCATTCTCCACCCACACCCGGCCGCCCATCGCGTCGACCTGGCCCTTGACGATCGCGAGGCCGAGGCCCGAGCCGCCGCGGTCGCGCGAGCGGCCGGAGTCGAGCCGGTAGAAGCGCTCGAACACGCGGTCCTCGTGGCCTTTCGGGATGCCCGGGCCGTGATCACGCACGACGAGCCGCACGCGCTTGTCGGCGCGCTCGGCGTGGACCGACACCGGGGTGCCGGCAGCGTACTTCACCGCGTTGTCGATCAGGTTCTGCACGACGTGATCGAGGCCGTCGCGCGTGCCGAGCACCGCGAGCTCCGGCGACACGTCGACGTCGATCTGCGCCGCCGGCGTGACGCCCTTCGTCGTGCGCGCGGCATCGCCGACGACCTGCGCGAGCGCGACCGGCACGCGCTCGCCGACGACGCTCGCGCGACCCTCGAGCTGGTCGAGCACGAGCAGGTCCGAGACGAGGCCCGCGATCCGCTGCGCGTTGCGGTGGATCGTCGACAGGAACTCCTTCGAGGTGTCGGCGTCGACGCCGCCGCCGAGCAGCGTCTCGGCGTAGCCCGAGATCGAGGTCACCGGCGTGCGCAGCTCGTGCGCGGCGTTCGACAGGAACTCGCGGCGCACGCCCTCGAGCGCGCGCATGCGCGTGACGTCGTACAGCACGACGATCGCGGCCGCCGAGCCCTCGGCGCTCGCGGGTGCGCCGAGCGGCCGCGCGCTCGCGCGCACCGTGCGGCCGACGAGCTCGAGCTCCTCGTCGGCCTGCGCCTGCTCGGTCAGCGCGCGCGCGACGAGCGCGACGAGCGAGGCCGGCAGCGCGCCGTCGCCGATCAGCGGCCGCGCGGTCTCGTTCGCGAGCAGGATGTCGCCGTCGCGCTCGACGACGACGACGCCCTCGACGAGGCCGCCGAACACGACCGACAGCAGGTCGCGCTGCTGCGTCAGCTCGCCGACGCGCGCCTTGACCTCGCCGGCCATGTGCATCATCGCCCGCGCGAGCACCGCGAGCTCGCCGCCGGCCTCGGTCGCCGCGGACGGCGACGGCACGTCGTACTTGCCCTCGGCGAGCTGCTCGGCGGTGCGCGTCAGCGACTGGATCGGCCGCGTGATCGCGCGGACGAAGATCCACGACAGCAGCAGCGCGCCGAGGAACCCGAAGCCGAACCCGACGAGCAGCCGGTTGCGCATGCGCGCGCGCGCCTCGATGATGTCGCCGAGCGGCACGGCGAGCCGGATCACGCGGCCGTTCTCCGCCGGCACGGCGACGAGGTACTGCTTCGGCTCGTCGGGCATCAGCTCGCGCACGGCGCGGCCGATCTGGCCCTTGCGCGCCTGCTGCACCTCCCACGCCTTGCCGATCGGCCGGCCCACCGTCGATGGCTCGAGCGAGTCGCCCTGGATGAGACCGTCGGCGCCGATGATCGTGATCCGCGTGCCGGTGACCTGCGCGAGCCTGGGCGCGAGCTGCTCGACGTGGCGCGCGGTCGTGAACCAGGTCGCCACCGCGTGGCCCTGATCGAGCAGCCGGGTCTCGAGAGACGACAGCAGATCGTCGGCGAGCGTGCGCTGGATCCAGTACAGCGTGCCGGCGCCGATCACGACGAACAGCACGAGAAACAGCGACAGCAGCCGGAAGCGTAGCGAGCTACGGAGCACGTTACGAATCGCGCCGAGCGCGGTAGCCGAAACCGTGCACGGTCTCGATCACGTCCGCGGCCGGGCCGAGGCTGACGCGCAGCCGACGCACGTGGACGTCGACGGTGCGCGTGTTGATGTCGCCGCGCATCTCCCACACCTGCTCGAGCAGCTCCTCGCGCGAGAACACGCGGCCGGGATCCGACACGAGCAGCTGCAGCAGCTTGTACTCGAGCGGGCGCAGCTGCGTCGGTGTGCCGTTGATGCGCACGTCGTGGGTCACCGGATCGAGCTCGATCGGTCCGGCCTTGTACGTCGTGCCCGTGCTCGTGTGGGCGCGCGCGCGGCGCTCGGCGAGCCGGTTCGCGAGCGCGGTGACGCGCAGCACGACCTCGCGCACGACGAACGGCTTGACGACATAGTCGTCGGCACCGACCTCGAGGCCGAGGATGCGATCCTCGGCCTCGCCCTTGGCGGTGAGCATCAGCACGCCGATCTCGCTGACCGCCGGATCGGCGCGGATCGCCTTGCACACGTCGTAGCCGGACTGGTCGGGGAGCATCAGATCGAGCACCACGACGTCGGGCGGCTGCGCCCGCACCGCCGCGAGTCCCTCACCGCCGGCGGCCGCGCACTCGACCGCGAACCCGGCGCCTTTGAGGTTGAACTCGAGCAGGCGCGAGACGTCGCGCTCGTCTTCGATGATGACCACCCGACGTTCCATTGTCTCCTTATACCGCGTTAGGCTCCGGCCGTGCGGTGGCTGTTCCTGGTGCTGCTCGTCGCTTGCTCGTCGAAGTCGGGGCATCGCTCGGTGCGAATCGCGGCCGCGGCGGACCTGTCGCATGCGTTCGAAGAGGTCGGCAAGGCGTTCGAGCAGAAGACCGGGATCAAGCCGATCTTCGACTTCGGCTCGAGCGGCCTGCTCGCGAAGCAGATCGAGAACGGCGCCCCGTACTACCTGTTCGCCGCCGCGAGCAAGGGGTACGTCGACGCCGCGATCGCGTCGGGCCACTGCGACGCCGCCAGCGCGAGGCCGTACGCGCGCGGGCGGATCGTCGTGTGGTGCCCGAGCGGCGTCGCGGCGCCGACCAAGCTCGCCGATCTCGCCGATCCGAGGTTCGAGCGCATCGCGATCGCGAACCCCGAGCACGCACCGTACGGCCTGGCCGCGAAGCAGGCGCTCGAGAAGAGCGGGCTGTGGCCCCAGGTCGAGAGCCGCATCGTCATGGGCGACAACATCCAGACCACGATGAAGTACGCGCAGACGAACACGGTGCAGGCCGCGATCGTCGCGCTGTCGCTCGCGGTCGTCACCGACGGCGGCGCGTTCCTGCCGATCGATCCGTCGCTCTACGATCCGCTCGATCAGCAGCTCGTCGTGTGCGGCAACGGCGAGGAGGCCGATGCCGCGCGCCGGTTCGTCGAGTTCATGAGCTCGGCCGACGGCCGCGAGATCATGACGCGCTACGGCTTCGCGCTGGAGCAGCCGAAGAAATGACGCTGAAGCCGGAGACCCTCGCCGCGAAGGCGCTGCACGCGTTCGCCGATCCGCTGCGCGCGGTGGTCGCACCGATCCACCTGTCGACGACGTACGCGCGCGACGACGCGTACCAGCTCGTCGACCATCGCGACTACGCGCGCGACAAGAACCCGACGTTTCTCGCCGGCGAGCAGCTGCTCGCGCAGCTCGAGGGCGGCGCGGCCGCGCTGAGCTTCGCGTCCGGGATGGCCGCCGCGACCACCGCGCTGCGCACGCTGCTCGAGCCCGGCGATCACGTGATCTGCGCGCGCACCGGGTACTTCGCGGTGCGCAGCTGGCTCGGCAAG